>SKHH01000133.1 GCA_007117055.1 Lishizhenia sp.
AATTAAACCAAATACTTTTATCCACTCCGCTCTACCTAGAGGGTGTGTTTCTTTCCAATCGAAGTTGATGAGGGTGGGGACATTACTTTTCTCTAGTTTTGATAGGAGAGGAGAGGATAAGTTAAAACCAGAAAAAATCACAATGGAGGGCTCTAATGAAACGATATGTTCTATATCAGCCGTGCTTAAATCTCCTACCGTTGCTATGCGTTTTTTTTTATGTCGCTTAATGACTTCCTCAGAACAAAGATAGTCAGCTGAAGCAATTCCTATGAGTTGATCGAGTAAACCTAATTTTTCCATCATGCTTATGTGTGTAGCAGACAACGCAATGATTCGGTCGGATTCGAAACTATTATTTTCTGCTCCATAGGAATAACTCGCAATTACTTTTTTAGACATGGGCTCTAAAATTTCTAATTGACTTTTGTCATCAAATTGAATAATTCGAAATGCTTTTGCGTAACTATTTTCTAGTGTATCTCCAATTGCTTTGTTTTTATTGTTGGAAATAGGTGTAGCTTTCTCCTTTACGTTTTGCTCGCAAGCGATCAAGCATAAGAATGAGATAATTAATAAATAAAAAGGATGTATCATCAGTAAATTAGGGCGTATTTTTCCTCTACCCAAAGCGGTCTATTATCTTCTGATATAAACTGTATCCATTCTTCACTTTGTAAAACAATCGAGTGTCTTTTTCCGAGGTTTATTTCTGTTGGATATTCAATTCCGTTCGGGGTAATATATGTTTTAGGTGTTTCATGAAAGATAATAAAGTTGTTTTGTGATGGTTTTTTTTCGGCTTGATAACCATTGTAAGCAAATAAAAGGGTTGAAATAATTAAGGAAATCAATGAATATCCTAGTATGGGAGTTTTTTTCTTGAATAAATAGTATAAAATCCATCCACTTATCATGGAGCAAATCAAAGCTAAAGTAAACCAAATTTTAGCACCAATAAAAAATTGTAATTTAGTGCCAAAGGAATAGGGGTGGCTCCAATCGACCTTAAACTCTTTGTTATAGATGTTTTGTAATTTATTGGAAGCTTTTGTACTAAATGGTTGAAGCTTTAAGCTAGATTCTAACGCCCAAATAGCGTAAGGGTAATTATCGAACTGTTCATATAAGACGCCTAAATTATAATAACTTTCAAAGCTAGGAGAAAGTTGGATATCTTCTTGAAATAATTGAATTGCACTTTCTAAACTATCTTCTGAAATAGCAAGTAATCCTTTTTCAAAGTGATCTTTTTGTCCCAAAGAAATTTGGAGAAAGCAGGTCCCAAGGGTTAATATGAAAAGTTTTTTAAACTTCATTTGACGCTATGTTTTCTATCAGTTGTATTGATTTATTGATTAACGTGTTTTTGTCAAATGCAACAAAATCAGGATTGTATTTTTCGAGTTCTATCTGATCGTAAATATCTTTTAATTCTTGAATAGCACTTTCTCCCATCATTTGTTTTTCTGTAATTTCGTTCAAGAGTTCATTCCAAGAATGATGCTCTAAATGATGAAGTTGACCTAAGTAATTTTCAAAGTACGATTTTAATTCACTCAAATAAAATTGTTTGTCTGTTTCATTTGACTCAAGTAATTCTCTCATTTTAGTTAACGTAAGTGCCTTGTTTTCTGCTGGACTTATTCGTTTATCATTTTCCGTAGATCTGTTTTTCATATGATAGAACAGTCCGAAAATTAATCCGAGTAATAGTGGAGTTCCAAGAATTATTTTTCCGCTTAAATTGAATAATTGAGTAGGTCTATATACTGTTTTCTCAGGTAGGATTTTAGAAATCATTGGTGCAGCCGAAGACTCTGTTTCTTCTGTTTTTTCCACTAATGCAATGGGCGTTTTACTTGGTGAAACACTTAATGGGATAGAATTTGAGTATACCGTTTTGTACACCTCTTCGTTGAGACAGAAATAACTCATTGAAACGGACGGAATGGTAATGTCTGAAGGACTATTCACTTGTAAATAATAATTATAAGTGATTTCTCCTTCTGCACCATTATTGGTAAATCGAATGTTTTCTTTCTTTTCTGGATCACCGTATAAAATAATTCCTTTAGGTAAATCCAACTTAGGTTTTGTGACAAGGTGAAGATTCCCATGACCGGCAATTGTTAGGGAAAACTCAACTACATCTCCTTGGTCAACAGAGTTGTTTTTTGAAGATGAACTGATTTTAAATTTTCCTACTCCTCCTGTAAAGTATTCAGGCGCCCCCTTAGGTAATGGTTTGACTTGGATTTGACTTTCGTTTGACCGTATTTTTGCACGTTCGGGAAATAATCGCCTCGGGTCTTCATAAAATAGAACCATTTCAAATGGAGATATTTCATATGTTCCAGTTTGTTCAGGAAAGATTACAGATCTTCCAAGTTGAAAGGTAAGTAGTTGCTTCCCTCCAATTTTCTCGTATTGCTGCGTAACTTGTTGTTGATGTTGTAGTTGATGTGTCTCTCCAACTCCCTCAAAACGGAAAGGGATAAAGTTGTCTACTTGATATATATCAATTTGCGAGTAAATCTTCGCCTCTACAAATAAAGCTTCACCTTGGTACACGGCTTTTTTGGATTGTTGAATGATGCCAAAAATAGGCTGACTAAGATTTTTACTTGGATCAGCGCTAATCATATTGAGTGGTTTTTTTACCGTGATGGAAACCACGTTGGATAGTATTTCGCCCTGATTGGTTTGCATTGAAATCGGACCAAGTTCATACACTCCTACTTTTGAGAAAACTCCTGATAATTTTTTAAACGTTACGCGCTCAACTACTTTTTGACCATTAATATAATTTATAGAAGAGGACATGCCAGAATGTGTAGCACTATTTTGAAGAAACTCATCTGGAAAGGTTAATTGAAAATTTCCTTCAGCGTTTGATTTAACTGTAATGGATATAGATTGACCAATTTCGATATCTGTATTAGAAACTTCTATTAATAAAAACGGTTCATCTTGCCCTTGAAGCGCAAAAGCTGTTAGAAAAATAAATCCGATATGTAGTAAAAATAAACGCATTACCAATTTTTTCTAGATGAAGAGTTTGTTGATTGTTGTCTTCTCTGTTGATTCTCTAACAACCTTTGTTGTGTTTCAAATTCTTTTTTTGAAAGCTCTTCCAATATGCGTTCAATTCTTTTATTCGATAATTGTTCTTCTAATTGAGCCTCTTCTTCGGAAGTAGGTTGGTTGTCATTGCCAGTATTGGAAGAGTTATTTTCTGCATTGTCGTTATTATTCTGTTCTGATTGTTCTGATTGACGGTTAGAATCACTTTGATTGTCTTCACTTTCTTCTTCACTTTTGTCGTTTTGACTATCAGGAGATGATTCATTTTGCTTTTGATTTAACCTGCGTTGTGCAATAGCAAGATTATGTTGACTTTTTGGATCAAAGTTTGTTCGAAGCGCTTCTTTGTAATAATTCACAGCCTCTTTATAGTCACCTTCTTGAAACGCAGTATTCCCTAAATTATGATAGTTGATTTGTTTCAGGTCTTTTTCATTTGTGTTGATTTGTCCAAAAGCTTGTTTGGCTGTAGCAAAATCTCCTGCTCTGTAGGAGGTGGTACCAATACTCTTGGATAAATCCACTTCGGGCGGAGCAATACGTTGTGCAGACATAAACAGTTGTTGTGCTTTTTTGAACTCTTGGTTTTTATAGGCTTGAATAGCTAATTCTACAGAGTCTTTCCAACTTTGTGCAAATGTAGTACCTGAATAAATCAGAACAACAAAAATCAAAAACCACTTAATGAGTGCGTGCATTTTTCTTATAATTCAAACTTTGCCAAATCAAATAGCTACACAATAATAAAATTCCAAGTGTAGCAAATAAATGATATTGACTTTCTTTCACTTCTAACTCCAAAGCTACTTGCTCAGTGGCTTTTGAGGTGTTAATTTGAGTTAAAAGACGATTAATGTTAGGGAAGGCACTTTCCGAAATCACATACTTTCCATTGGCTGATTTTGCCAGTTTTTGAATCATTTCTTGGTTCAATTTTGTCAATACAAGATTATCGTTTTCTCGAATATACCCTTTATCTGGACGTTCGGGATGTATCGGTATTAACCCTCCTTCGGCTGTTCCTAAGCCTAATAATAATAATTGAATTTGTTGTTTTTTGAGTTTATCTATTGCTTCTGAAACACCTCCTTCATGGTCTTCCCCATCGGTGATTAATACAATTGTTTTATTTGTTTTTTCTTTCGAAAAAAAGTCAGATGCTAATAATAATGCTTGACCAATATCTGTTCCTTGTTTAGTCATAAGCGAAGTACTGATCTGTTTGATAGCCGTACTTATGGCTCCTCGATCTGCTGTAATTGGTAAATGAGGAAAAGCATTTCCTGCGAAAACAATAATTCCATATTTACTAGCATTACTTTGTGATACAAATTGCTGCATAGCTCGTCTTGCTGCAAGTATTCTTGGTGTCTTATTGTTTAAATCTCTTGAATTCATTGAGTTGGAGATGTCTACAACAAAAACAACCTCTTTTGCTTGCGCTGTACCTGTTACTTTTTTGACGCCAAACACGGGTTGCATAAGTGCTAAAACTACAAACACTAAAATATTTCGAATAAGAATATAATGTACTATCATTTTTCGAGAAGAAAGGGATGGAAGGAGGTATTTAAGAAGGTGTTTCGGGATCTTTTTGAGTTGCTGATTATGTTTGTTCAGCGTATAAATATAATAAAACAATCCGGTATAAATCACCAAAAAGAGCCATGCAAATGTTGGATTTAAAAACTCAAAATGATGCGCATTTAATTGTGTTTTGTAATAGCCTACGGTAAAAAGTAGCACAAAAAATACGCTCCAAAACACGATTTCAAATCCTATGAGAAAAGCATAGAAATAGCGAATCGAATATGTTTCTTTTCTACTATGCATGAACGGAAAGTATTTTTTGTTCTATAATAATACCAAGACTTAAGGCAATAAATGCTATGATCAGAAAAGGTACGGGATGCAATGGTGGTGTTTTTTCAAAAGCATCCTCAATGATTTGAGAAGTTTCCAATTGATTGATCTTTCGGTAAATTCCTTCAAGTGATGCATTATCTGTTGCTCGAAAATATTTTCCGCCAGTCATTTGCGCGATTTGCGTGAGTAATTTTTCGTCAATACTAACTTTTGTGTTTTGCATCACTGTGCCAAAAGGAGTGTTTACTGGCATTGCAGCGTACCCTTCTTTTCCAACTCCAATTGTGTATACCTTGATGTTTTTCTTTTGTGCTAACTCGGCTGCTTCAATTGGTTCTATTGTTCCTTTATTATTTTCTCCGTCGGATAATAAAATGATGACTTTTGAGACTGTTGGATCTTCATTCATTCGAGCAACTGCTGTCCCGAGACCTGTTCCGATGGCTGTTCCTGGCTCTAACCAACCGGATTGCACTTCTTTTAATTGTTGTTTTAAATAATCGTGATTGCGGGTAAGTGGACAGGCGGTATAGGCTTCACCTTCGTATACCACTAGTCCAATTCTATCACTCGTTCGTTGATCAATGAATGCATTACCTAATTCTTTCGCTGCTTCAAGTCTGTTTGGTTGGAAATCTGTTGCTAACATACTTCCAGAAATGTCCAGAGAAATCATGATGTTAATTCCTTCGCCGTAGTTTAATTCACTATCAACGTGACTTAAATCTTGTGGTTTTGATAAGGCTAATATCAATGCAGTACTTCCTAGAAATAGAAAAATACTTCCCAATTTCAAGAAGTAAGGAATATTCCTATTTTCAAGTTGTTTTAAGTCACTTCGATTTCTTGTAAAAGTAAATGGTATGTTGCGTTTTTCTCTTTTTGTATATCGGTAAACTAACAAATAAGCCAATATAGGAATAGCCATCCACCAAATTGGTGAATGAAAAATATAATTCCCTATTTGAATACCCGATAGCATACCTATTGTTTCTTAACGTACATTTTTTCGATATTCATAATGATTTCCTTCACCTGTTCTATGGAGGCTTTACTGTCTTCCAAGCTGGGTCGGAATTTGGCGAACTTCACTAAGTCGGCCTGTCTTAATAGTGTGAGTATTTCCTCAATGTGTTCTTTTTTTACTTTTTTATTTTTCAAGAAATAAGCAATCTCAACGGTGGTGGACTCTTTAGCGTTAAAAGAAAGTACATCGTGAAGATAAGTCCTTAAAATAAAGGAAAGCATGAAATAAAACTCTTTTAAATTATCTTCTATAAGTTGTCCTTTTTCTAATTTATCTAGTTCTGTCATTGCCTTTTCGATGGGGCTTAGCGAGGGTATGATCTTGAAGCTTTTTTTTCTTTTACGCTTGTAATAGATCCAAATGATGGTGGTTAGAATTAGGACTAAGCTGATTAATAGAATGAGGAGATACAACCATTTATTTTCATCAAAGGAAAAGTGCTCAAATAGTTCATAAATATCTTTTATTTCATCACTTTGTTGGACGCTTTCTGGGTAATTTACCTCCAATAATGCAGGTGGGAAATATAGGGCGCTATCACCCAAAATGGCTGGAGTGGGAGGGATAACCAAATAGGCACTATCCCATGCGATTACGCGGTAAGTACGCTGGGCAATAAATGAATTTTTCTCAGTGAATAAGGAGTCCCTTGCTTCGGTTATTATTTCTAGTGGATAAATGGTAGAATCTGTAGCTAATTCACCTGTGAAAGTAGGGATGTAGGTTTGCCATACTTCGGCTGGGAAACTATCAATTTGGTGTGAAAGCGTGATTTTTTGTATTAATTCAACCTGTTCGCCAATTAACACATCACTTTTAGAAAAAGTGGTTTCTAATTCCTGTGTATAGCTCCATGAATGAAGCAATAAAAAAGTAATGATATGTAGTAGATATTTTGTCATCTACTTTTTTCGCTTTTGAAATAGTCGTTGTAAGGACTGAATGTACTCTTTACCCGTTTCGATGGTTACGAAATCAACTCCAGATTTCTTGAAAAGTGTAGCCAGTTCATGGTCGTGTTTTTCATTTAATTCAATTAATTTATTGGCTGTACTTTTAACGTGAGTAGATAGCCAAGTAACAGCATTCGATTCGGCATGAACTACTGGGAGTAAACCAAAATTCAATAACTCATATTCTGCTGGGTCTTTGACTTGGATGGCAACTAAGTCGTGCTTTTTACGAACAATTGATAAACTTTTTTGGTAGTCATTCTCATCGTAAAAGTCTGAAATTAAAAATGCAATACTTCGTTTTTTTTGAATTGCATTTAAAAATTGCAGTGCTACATCAATGTTAGTTGATTTTCTGGTAGGTTGATACTCTAACCAATCCCTTAACAACATGAGCACGTGTTTTTTTCCTTTTTTGGGTGGGATATATTTTTCTACCACATCAGAAAAGAAAATGGCTCCAATTTTATCGTTGTTTTGGTTCGCAGAAAAGGCTAATATTGCAGCAACTTCTGAAATTAAATCTTTTTTGGATTGTTTATTGCTCCCAAAGTTAGTTGAACCAGAAACGTCCAACAATAATAAAGAAGTGATTTCTCTTTCTTCTTCGAATACTTTTACAAATGGCTCATCAAAACGAGCGGTTACGTTCCAGTCTATAGCGCGGACATCATCTCCAAAGGAATAATTTTTTACTTCCGAAAAGGTCATTCCTCGCCCTTTAAACGCCGAATGATAATCTCCAGCAAACAGTTGCTTGGATAATCCTCGGGTTTTTATTTCAAGTTTTTTGACTTTTTGAAGTAGCTCTCGGGTATCCATGTTTACGGCACTTCTACGCGATTAATAATTTGTTGTACAATATCAGAGGAGGTGATGTTTTCAGCCTCGGCTTCGTAGGTGATACCAATACGGTGCTGTAAAACATCTTTTGCCACAGAACGAATATCATCTGGAATAACATAAGCTCTTCCTTCTAGAAAGGCATGAGCTTTCCCTGCTAAAGCTAAATTAATACTTGCACGAGGCGAAGCAGCAAAAGCGATTAATGGCGAAAGGTTTTGTAATTCATATGTTGCAGGTTCACGGGTAGCAAAGACTAAATCAATAATGTATTGCTCAATTTTTTCATCTAAGTAGATGGATTTTACCAATTCTCGAATGCGCAACACATCTTCGATACTTAAAATTTGTTTTGCTTGTGGAAAACCTTCTTTACGAACATTGTTGCGCAGAATGATTTTTTCTTCCTCTCTATCTGGGTAGCCTAAGTTCACTTTTAACATAAAACGATCTACCTGAGCTTCCGGAAGCGGGTAAGTACCTTCCTGTTCCACTGGGTTTTGTGTTGCAAGCACTAAAAATGGCATAGGAAGCTGAAACGTTTCATCACCTATTGTAATTTGTTTTTCTTGCATGGCTTCTAACAGAGCAGACTGAACCTTTGCAGGTGCACGATTGATTTCATCTGCGAGCACAAAATTGGCGAAAATGGGCCCTTTGTTGACAAAAAAACTTTGCTCCTTTTGATTATAAATTAAGGTTCCCGTTACGTCTGCGGGCAGTAAATCTGGTGTAAATTGAACACGGCTAAATTCACCTCCAATACACTGAGCAAGCGTTTTGATGGCAAGTGTTTTCGCAAGCCCAGGGACACCTTCTAACAAAATATGGCCATTCGAAAATAAGGCAATGAGCAATCTATCAATCATCAGTTCTTGACCGACAATGATACGCGACATTTCTTTACGAACAAGTTGAATAATTGGAGATTCATCTTGAATTTTTGAAGCTAATTGACGAATAATTTCAGCCTGATTGAATTCACTTTCAATTTTTTCTTCCATATTTATGATTTACCATTATTTTTGATGCACGATCTGAATTTGTTATTTTCAGAATAGAGCAATTACAAAGATGCCCAATGATTTAACCATTCAACTTTGAGTTGCTGTTAATAAATGTTAAGTAGCGGGTTGGTATTAACTTAATTTGGCGGAATATGAGTGAAGTAGTGAAAGCAGAGGAACGTTTGTGTTTGGAGTGCGGGACAAAATTGAGGGGA
>SKHH01000019.1 GCA_007117055.1 Lishizhenia sp.
ATCGGATTTTTCATTTTGATCAATACATTTCAGATGATGAGGTATCCACCTATTTTTCAGTAGCAGATACTTGCGTTTTGCCTTATAAGTCGGCTACACAAAGTGGCGTTGTTGCGATTGCCCAGCACTTTGGTGTTCCTGTTTTTGTTTCGGATGTAGGAGGGTTAAATGAGTTTATAATCCATGAAAAAACGGGCTTTTTGATGGAGGCTCCTTGTGCCGAATTATTTGCTGAGAGCATAAAAAATGCAGTTGAAACGAAACAATTGGAAAAGGTAAGAGCTTTTTTAAATCAGGAAACAGAGGATCAGTTATCATGGGAAGATTTTGCTCAAGCTGTAATTGATTTTAGTTATTCTGAATAGTAGGATGACTTTTCCCCTCTTCGCTTCATACCATAGGCAACTAACCAAGTAGAGAAAAAAGAAAATCCACCGTATAGAACAGCAATCACAGCAAGCCCATCAATATTGATTATGTTATTGGCGAGAAAGATGGCTAAGGCGCTGTTTTGTAACCCCATTTCTATAGCAATAGTATAACGACCTCTTCGGTTAATTCCAACGGTTTTTGATATAAGCCAACCTAAATACATTGCGCCAATATTCAATAAAAGAGCAGGTAAAATCAAATACAAATAATCTGACATGTTCAATTCTCCATCTTTCCCTTCTAGGAATAATACTAAGGTGAAAACCAAAAATAATATTCCAGGTAAAATATAGCGTAGTGATTTTTTCAAACCAGCGAGTTGAGTTGTCGAACGGTTATGATTTACCAACATACCAAGAACAACTGGGGCGATCACAGTGTACATCACCTCTATTACTGTTTGACCAAATGAGATAGTGGTAACCGAAATATCATTAATAAAAAATGCTATTCCCCAATGTAGATAAAATGGGATGGTAAGTACAATTAAAAAACTATTGAAAGCCGTAATTGAGACAGATAAAGCCACTCTTCCTCGAAGCATGTACGTTACAATATTGGAAGAAGTTCCTCCAGGACAAATAGCGAGTAGAACGATTCCTAATTTGAATATAGGGTCAATGGGAAATATAGAAGCAATGATAAAACCCATTGCGGGAAGCAAAAGCAGTTGACCAATTAATCCTGTAATCACTGCTTTCGGTGCTATGAATACTTTTTTAAAATCGTTGAAGGAAAGATTGAGTCCTATTCCGAACATAATAATCCCGATAGCGATAGGAAGTAAATATGAGATGATTTGACTCATTAACGAACAGCTCTATCGTTAAATAAAACATATCCGAAGCTCAATTGCGCGACAAAAGCGTTTTCTTGTTCTGGAAAATAATTCATAGTAAATCGAAGTGGACCAATGGGTGAGTGATAAATCAAAGAACCAGCAGCCATAAATGTACCACGCACGAATAAATCCGAATAACCAAATTCACCACCATCTCTCCGAACAATTCTTCTAAAAGGTTGAAAAAAGTAGGGATCCAATCTCAAATCAAAGCGATTCGAAAAACTGTAGACAAAATTTAGTCCACCACCCACATATTGAGGGGCTCTGTATTCTTCGAAAAAAAATGTCCGAGCATCTTCTAAAGGAGCAAATTCATTAATCATGAGTAAAGAAGCGGTGTAATTAGCGAATAAAGACTGACTATTAAAAACACCTTTTCCGTAAATACCTAAATGGAATTTACTACTGTTAAAAAAGTAGGCTTGCCCCTCAGCACTCGCACTTAACCATTGATGAGATCTTCTTACATCGTATTCTATTGGTGCTGTAGAACCAGACAAACTTTGTTCGCGTCCTTGAATGTAGCGCATTTGAAAATCAACAAACTTTCCTTTGTTTGCCCACTGTTTTCGATTTAGAGTGTTTTTAGAGACCCGAGCAATAAATGTTTGTCCATGAAAGGATGTTAGGTCTGTTGTGTCCGCATTTGAAAAGTCCCCACTTTGATAATATTCATCTTGTAGTCGAACACTCCTAAAGTCAGCGGAAGCTTTCCACGTATTTCCTAAAGGAAACTGCAAGTCAATACCGTAGTAAAATTCATTCTGCACCAAGAAAGAAGGTTGGGTTTCTTCAAAAAAGGTGGAAAAGCTTCTAAAATAATCCCACCTATTTCTTGTCAAATAAGGGGTAACACGAAAAGGATAAATTGAAGGAACATCAAAGTCTAATCTTAGACTAGTTGCACCATAAAATTTACCAAAATAAGACTCAAGGTGAGCTGCGATAGCCCCTTCACTCATGCCTAAATACGTGAGCCCTAGATAACCAGTATTTACAGGTCTAGACGAAAAGTGTCCTCCCGCTCTAAAGACAAGGGGTTTTTGTTTGGTCACATCAATATGGATTTTATGTAAAGAATCACTTTTGTTTTCAATGGTTGGGTATAAATACTTTATCTGTGGAGCAGCATAGACCCTAAAGTAGCGTTTAGAGAACTCTTCAAAATTAATAGGTGAAGCTAAAGAGTCTCGTTGTATAGACTTTTCAACAAAATCCATAGGCTTTCCTGATAGGCTAGAGGCTCGGATTTCACTAATAGATAAATCGTTAATTCGATTCGTAAATTGGTTTCTTTTTTCTTGCAGTTCCAATGGGTCAACTCTTCGTTTAATGTTGCGCTTGATTTCATCCATTTGTGCCATTGTGGCTTCATAACCAGCGTTAATCGCATCTACTGCTTTTTGGAAATCAAAAGTACTCACGTCCATTTCAGGACGAATGATAATGCCTTTTTCTGAAGGCAACGAAAATTCAGTAGGGATTACCATTATCGCATTTAATTGACTAATTAAATCGTCTTCTTTTGGCTTAGAAGTTACGTTTGTTACATTACTTCCAATAATGAAATCAGGTTTAAACTCCTCCATTAAAACATTTACTGGAAAGTTATTATAAAGACCTCCGTCAAATAACAGCCTCCCATTAATTCTTATCGGGTTGACATAGAAGGGAAATGTCATGGATGCACGTACAGCAGCATTTAATTTTTCATTTTTGAAAACAATTGCTTGCTTACTTTGAATATCTGCTGCGACACATCGAAAAGGCACAAATAATTCGTCAAAGTCGTTGTTTACAGCGGCACTAGTTATACCAAAAATGCGAAACATTTCGAAATCAAAATAGGATGGAGTTATGAAGTTAGTGGGGAGTAAACTGAAAACTTCTCGATCCAGTGAAAATGGAATGTTCAACATGGATGCATCTCGTGTTTTTTCACGTAATAAGAATTGTTTGTCCGCTGATAGTTCTCCATTTGCCATTAAAATAAATTCTTCTTGCAATACATATTTTCTAATGATCGAAGGAGGAATTCCAGAAGCATACATTGCGCCGACTAAGGCTCCGGCACTTGTTCCTGTAATATAGTCTATAGGGATATTTTCTTCTTCTAGTGCCATAATTAGCCCAATATGCGCTAATCCAGAAGCTCCACCTCCACTTAATACCAATCCAACTTTTTGTGCTGTAATAGATGAGGCAAAGCAAAAACTTAATAATAGGAAAAAAAACTTTTTCCGCATTGAGTTCGTTTTAAATTTTGATTTACTTTGCACAAATAGGAACATTATTCAATAGTGTAAAAATAATAAAGTTTATTAAAAGTAATGTACCTTTATAAAGTTCCTAGGTGAAACAATTTTTAAAATCTAAAAAAAATAAGCGACTTCTTTTATGTTAATATTTTTCGACCATATTGGTGTTTTAGTTTTTGCAATAAGCGGAATGCTTGTAGCGGGAGAGGAAAACTTGGATTTATTAGGCGGTTACATCATTGCTTTTATTACTGCTTTAGGAGGTGGTACGGTGCGCGATTTACTATTAAATACCGAAGTGGCATGGATGAGTTCATTGTCTCATATTGCTATGGTGCTGATTGGTGGAACTATTGGGCTTTTGTTTCGAGACAAACTGAAGAAATTGCGTAGAACTTTTTTTATTTTTGATACCCTTGGAATTTCACTGTTTACTATTCTTGGAGTTCAAAAAGGATTGACTTATGATCAAGTTCCTATCACAGCTCTTTTTTTAGGTATGATATCCGCCACTTTTGGCGGTGTACTTCGGGATGTATTGTGTAATCAAGTTCCGTTAATTTTTAGAAAAGAGATTTATGCAATTCCATGCTTGGTTGGTGGTGCAATTTATCTTTCGGGCACTTATTTTGGTTTCGATAAAACCCTATGGTTACTATTGTTATCTATGAGTTTTATTACGATAATTCGTACGCTTGCTGTAAAGTACGGATGGCGAATGCCTTTGATTAAAGAGTTGTAGAGAAGTTGCTCTTTTGACAATGGAAGACTCTCCCAAATGAATCACCAACTGTATCAGTTTTTACCTTTACCAATTTTTAAGCAATTGATAAATGAAGATTAAGGATTGTCTACTTGATAGTCCGTAATTGTTTACCCTTTTCTGCTAAAAAGCATCAGGAATGTTATGAATTCGAATTAATAAATGGGCATAATAAAATAGATGACTATTTTTGTAAAAAATATTATTCATGAGCGATGCGATTAAGCATGAGTGTGGTATTGCACTTTTAAGGTTGAAAAAACCGTTAGATTTTTATGTAAACAAATATGGAACAGCTCTTTACGGCTTGAACAAGCTGTACTTGTTGATGGAGAAACAACACAACAGAGGACAAGATGGGGCTGGAATTGCCAATATAAAGTTTGACATGAAACCTGGGGAGCGATACATTTCTCGAGCGCGTTCTATTGATCCTAAACCATTACAAGATATTTTCTCTAAAATCAATCGAAGATTTCAAGAAATTGAGGAGTTAAATCCGGATTATCTAAAAAATATCGACTACCTAAAAAGGAACGCTGGATTTACAGGTGAGTTATTTTTAGGTCATCTACGGTATGGTACTTTTGGTAAAAATAGTATCGAAAGTTGCCACCCTTTTCTGCGTCAAAATAACTGGATGACTAGAAATTTGGTTGTAGCTGGAAATTTTAATCTTACTAATGTTGACGAACTGTTTGACGTATTATTAGAAATAGGTCAGCACCCTAAAGAAAAATCGGATACTGTAACAGTTCTAGAAAAAATCGGACATTTCTTAGATGAAGAAAATGAACGACTGTATGAAAATTACAAATCGCAAGGATACAACAATAAAGAAATATCTTCAAAAATTGCAGAAAAATTAGACATAATATCCATTTTAAAAAGAGCCTCGGAAGACTGGGATGGAGGATACGCAATGTCTGGACTATTTGGACATGGAGATGCTTTTGTTTTGAGAGATCCTTCTGGGATTAGACCCGCTTTTTGGTACGAGGACGATGAGGTCTGTATAGTTACTTCTGAACGTCCAGTAATTCAAACAGCTTTTAACTTGAAGAAAGAAGATATTCAAGAATTAAAACCGGGTCATGCTTTAATCATTAAGAAAAATGGTTCGGTTAAGGAAGAACTCATTAATTCACCAAAGAAAAACCAACAATGTTCTTTTGAGCGTATTTACTTTTCTAGAGGAAATGATTACGATATTTATAATGAGCGAAAAGAATTAGGAAACCTATTGGTGCCTCAAATAATGAAAGCGATTGATAATGATTTAGATCATGCTGTTTTTTCGTTTATTCCGAATACGGCAGAAATGTCTTTTTATGGAATGATGAAAGGGCTTGAAAATCATCTGAATCTTGAAAAGTTAGCGGCAATTAAAAATCTTGGTAACCTTGAGGATGAAGAAAAACTAAAGGCGATTCTCATGCGTCGTGCAAGATTCGAAAAAATAGCGATTAAAGATGCTAAACTTAGAACTTTTATCACGCAAGATGATTCACGAGATGATATGGTAGCACATGTTTACGATATCACTTACGGCACGGTCAAAAGAAATAAAGATAATCTTGTCGTGATAGACGATTCTATTGTTAGAGGAACAACCTTGAAGCAGAGTATTCTTCGCATTTTAGACCGATTGGATCCTAAAAAAATCGTGGTAGTTTCATCCGCACCTCAAATTCGTTATCCTGATTGTTACGGTATTGATATGGCAAGAATGGGAGACTTTATTGCTTTTGAGGCTGCTATTGAGTTGTTGAAAGAATCGAACAGAAATTACATCATTGATGATGTTTACAGGAAATGTAGAGAACAAATTTTACTTCCGAAAGAACAGATTAAAAATTATGTGAAAGAGATTTATGCTCCATTTACACCGGAAGAAATCTCTAAGAAAATATCATCTTTATTGAAGCCTGTGGATATTAAGGCAGAGGTAGAAATAGTTTATCAAACGGTAGAAAATTTACATAAAGCTTGTCCCAATCATGCTGGAGATTGGTACTTTACGGGAGATTATCCAACTCCAGGAGGAAATAAAGTAGTTAATAAGGCGTTTATCAATTATGTAGAGGGAAGTTCGGACAGAGCATATTAATTAGTGAAGAAACAAACAGCCATATTTTTTTACGTGCTGAGCGCTTACGTAGTGCTTCAGTTTATTTGGTGGGGCTTTCATTTAATTGAACTTTCAACCGAATTGGCAGAAAATCAAAATCATTCAAATAGTAGAGTGATTATGATTATCGGTGAAGGAAGTGTGTTTTTTCTGCTGCTTATTATCGGGCTTTGGAAAATTCAATCATCGATTAAAAAAGAACTATTTCTTTCACAGCGACAAAGTAATTTTTTACTTTCTATTACACATGAATTAAAAACACCATTGGCTGCAACCAAGTTGTATTTGCAAACATTGATGAAGCATAAGTCGTTGGATCAGGAGAAACAAGAATCAATGTTGAAAGAGGCGTTAAATTCATCACAGCGTTTAGAAGCTATGATTGAAAACATTTTAACAGCTACACGCCTTGATAATCATAAGTTCGAGTTGGTAAAGAATGACATTGATTTATCTGCATTGATTGAAAAAATCGTTCACCGTTGGAATATTGGTCAAATCGATATTAAATTGGAATTGGTGTCATATTGCAACGTTAAAGCGGATCCTTTTGTGATTGAAACGGTATTAATTAACTTGTTGGAAAACGCAGTGAAATACGGAGGGAAAGAGTTGTCCATGGAAGTCTATTTAGAAGACTTACCAGAAGAAGTGGTTTTCGGCGTGAAAGATAATGGGGTAGGTGTACCTGACAAGTTTAAAAAAGCGATTTTTGAGCGTTTTACACGAATTGGTAACGAGGAGACACGAACCCAAAAAGGCACAGGACTAGGACTATATATTGTAGCGCAATTACTAGAAGTTCATGGTGGCAGTGTTGTTTGTGTGGACAATGTGCCAAACGGCTCAGATTTTAAGGTGAGACTTCCTAAATTTTAAATATCGATAGATGAAGAAAGTTGGACTAATTATTTTAGATGGATGGGGGATTGGTGATGCTTCATATGCGGATGCTATTACACGTGCGAATACTCCTCAAATGGATAAGTTGATGGCGGCCTATCCAACAGCTCAATTGCTTGCTTGTGGTGAACATGTGGGATTACCCGATGGACAAATGGGGAACTCCGAAGTTGGTCACCTAAATATTGGAGCAGGTAGAATAGTTTATCAAGAGTTAACACGGATAAATAAGGCTATAGAGGACGGTTCTTTTTTTCAAAATCCAAATTTATTGAAAGCATTAAATACCGCTAAAAAAGAACAGCGTAAAGTGCATTTGATGGGCTTGGTTTCAGAAGGGGGAGTCCATAGTTCTCAATTTCATTTACACGCCATCTGTGATTTGGTTCAAAAGTTGGGATTACCTGAGGTTTATATCCATGCTTTTACCGATGGAAGAGACTGTGACCCGAAAAGTGGCAAACAATATTTGGCGAATTTAGAAAAACACATCGCCAATTCATCTATAAAAATAGCCTCTGTTATTGGTCGCTACTATGCGATGGATCGGGATAATAGATGGGAAAGAGTGGGTAAGGCGTATGACTTGCTGGTACATCAAAAGGGAACAACATATGATTCGGTTGACCTTGCGCTTGAAGAGATGTACGCGCAGGGAGTGACGGATGAGTTTATTCACCCATGTGTGCTAACGGCTGCAAACGCAAAAATAGAAGAAGGAGATGTTGTCATAAGTTTCAATTTTAGAACCGACCGACCACGAGAAATTATTACCGCTTTGTCTCAAAAAGATATTCATGAATTTGGGATGAAAGCATTGGGTCTTAATGTGGTTACAATGACCAATTACGACAACACATTTTCGAATGTTTCTGTCATTTTTGAAAAAGAAAACTTGGCAATGACATTGGGGGAAGTCTTAGAAAAAGAAAATAAAACGCAAGTACGTATTGCTGAAACGGAAAAGTATCCACACGTGACTTTTTTCTTTTCGGGAGGTCGAGAAGTTCCTTTTCAGTTTGAATCGCGCATATTGGTTAATTCTCCTAAAGTAGCTACTTATGATTTGCAACCAGAAATGAGTGCACAAGAAGTTAAACAAAAAATGATCGAAAGTCTTGAAAAGGATTCCCCTGATTTTTTCTGTTTAAATTTTGCAAATCCTGACATGGTTGGGCATACGGGTGTTTATGACGCTATTGTAAGCGCTGTTGAAACAGTAGATGAATGTCTAGGTGATATAGTAGATGTGAGTAAATCATTAGGGTATGAATTACTTGTTATCGCAGACCATGGAAACGCAGACGTGGCTATTAATGCAGATGGAACACCTAATACAGCTCACTCACTAAATCCAGTTCCAGTGGTCTTAGTAACAGAAGAACAATTGCGTTTAGAAGATGGAATATTAGCTGATGTAGCACCGACAATTCTCAACCGAATGGGAATTTCAATTCCGCCAGAAATGACAGGTAAGTGCTTGGTAAGGAAAGATTAACCCTATCCATGGTGTTTGTCATAATTACACCACGAATGTAATGGTGAATAATGGTTGTGG
>SKHH01000044.1 GCA_007117055.1 Lishizhenia sp.
AGGGCCTCGATGAAATTCTATGCGGATTTTTTGATGAACAAAGGGTATAAAGTTACATACGTAGATGCGTCGGATTATCAAAATTTGCCTCAATTTTTCAAACGCTGTTTTGATGGAGAGGAGGTAAAAAAAGTATGTTTTGTAGATCCAGTAGACTTCTTACTTTCTAAAAGAATAGAAAAAGCGGCAAAGCTTGCTAATTTGAATTTGGAGAAATATGAAAGCCCCCTATTTTTGAATACTTTATCCTTGAATGACGACCACTTAGGACCAGAAAAGGAGCACTATCGAATGGGGGATTTTTATAAAAAACAACGCCTTCATTTTGATATTTTAGTTCAGAACAATAAACCAATTGGTGGAGCGTGGAGCTTTGATAAAGAAAATAGGAAGTCGTTGCCTAAAAGTTATACAGCTTCTTTTCCTAATTTTCCTGCGAAAAATCATTACGTAACACGGGCAAAAGAGTATGTTGAGAAACATTTTTCGAATCATCCGGGAAGTACGGAGCATTTTTTATTTCCTATTACATTTGATGATGCACGTGAACTTCTAGAGAACTTTTTGAATTTCCGATTTCACGATTTTGGACCGTATCAAGATGCGCTATCCGATTCACAGCCTTTTTTAAATCACAGCATGTTGAGCACAGCTATGAATATTGGTTTACTTCCACCGAGCTTCGTGGTTGATCGTGCTTTGGAATACGCTGCGGAAAATGAAATTCCTTTATCCAGTTTAGAAGGCTTTATTCGACAAGTAATTGGTTGGAGGGAATTTGTGAGAGCAATGTATGAGCGTCACGGTGTCAAGGCGAGAACAACAAATTTCTGGAAACATTCTCGCAAAATGTCAGCGTTACATTTTTCTCAAATTCAACCTTTACAAGCAGCACACGAAAAAGCCTTGAAATACGGTTATACGCATCACATTGAACGATTGATGGTGTTGGGAAACTTCTTTTTATTGTCAGAAATTGATCCCGATGAGGTATATAATTATTTCATGACCTACTATATGGATGCCTATGATTGGGTCATGGTACCTAATGTTTATGGTATGAGCCAATTTGCGGATGGTGGATTGTTAGCCACGAAGCCTTATATTAGCTCTTCCCGCTATTTACAGAAAATGGGAGCAAAAAAAGACCCCGAATGGAATGCCATTTGGGATGGATTATATTGGCGCTTTTTGTATAAACATTTAGAATTTTTTAAAAGTAATCACCGTACACTTCCCATGACATTTCATTTCAATAGAATGAAAGAAGAAGTATTGAACAAACATTTATCACGTTCGATAGCATTTCTTGGTGAGGAGTGAAAAGTATAAATGAAGAGGGAAGCTGTCTAGCGACATGTGCCTCCCTCTTACTACTCGGTTTCTCTGATTTATGGTTGTGTAATGGGGTTTATTTTTTTACAAATTTCACCGACTCAATATTTTCATGTAATGTTTCAAAATGTACAAAGTAAAGTCCTTTTGGTATTCTATTCAATTCCAAAGTTAATATGTTACTACCAGGATTAAGACGTGTTGTTTGCTGAGCGATTTGTCTACCATAAGCATCCGTTAATGTATAGGTTGCCGATGTTTTTTCAGAGCTCCACTGAACAATTATCTCTGCATAATCTTCGGTTGGATTTGGAACAACATATGCTGTGTTTTCAAATCGCTTACAGTGCGAAGAAATAGGGCCAAACAGCTCATTTTCACCATCAAAGTCAAACTGATGTAACCTATAATAAACAATATCATTTCTACTATATTCTTCATCAATAAGAGAATAGGAAGTTGTATGCGAAGTGTTTCCTTGTGCTTTTACCGTTCCTATTTCTGACCAATTGGAACCATCATGACTTTTTTGAACACTGAAATAGTCGCTATTAGATTCAGATGCGGTTTCCCAGTGAAGGGAGGATATTCCATTTTTACAAATAACACTAAAATCAGTGAGATCAACGGGTAAAGGAATATTTACTTCCTCATAATAAAATCGTGTATGAGGAATTCGTCCAGCTTGGCTTCCACCACTCAATTCACAAGCATCATCTGCTATATTAGCTCTCCTTTGCCATACAGCATCTGGTTTATTAATAACATATACTTGACCTTGAAAAACTGGGTTTTGTGATGAGGTAAAACAGATTTCAACCAGAATGTTATCATCACCGTTCCAATGAAAGGGTGTATCAAATACAAAGTCTTTCCAACCCGCACCATTCAACGTTGTTCCTGCTAAACTTGAGTTAAAGTAGACCTCTGTTCCTGTTTCGTCAAATCCATTTATGGTTGTGGTATTTATGTGCTTTAGTTGTATTGTAAATTCTAAAAGGTTTAAGTTTGGAGAGTAGAATTCAGGGTTAATTACAGAAGGTATACAATAGATGCCCATTCTATAAAATGTTCCGGGTTCTTCTGCGCCACTTGCATTTAAATCAGCCTTTGTTATGACGTAATTAGTCCGTGTTTTAGAACTTTCTGCATCAAAAGGGTTTTCTGTTGAACCAGAGCTTGTCAATGTTCCAGTACCTATTTGTATCCATGTTTGACCATAACATAAAGAAGTGAAATAAAACGTAAGTAAAATAAACACACCATATAGCCCCAAATTTATAGCGTTTTTATTAAGGAAGAAAATAGCATTTCTCCCCCATAGTAAATGAGCGTTAGTATACATATGAGTAAGTTCAATAATTCACCGCAAACATACTAATTATTTGTTAATTAACACATTGTAATTATTTTTTTGAAAAGATTAGCTCTTGATGAAGTGCTAGTGATATACTTTTTACTAGATTAAATGAGATCAGATACACTGTGTATTTATAGAAAATAATAGCATGCATTTACATTAATCACTCCACAATTTGATTCACCCAAACTCCAATAAAATAAGTGACAACAATTACTAAGAAAGCAATGAATAAATGTTCAAAAATAACACCCCAAGTAGACTGCTCTTGTTTTTTTCCGATGATATAATTGTATACAACCATGATTGCAGTCCCCCAAATAATATTAATGATTACAGCGGTTTTTAATTCTGCTAAAAATAGGGGGATCAAAAAAGTACTTGAAACCAAAAACTTAGCAAAAAATGTAGTGAGTGTAGCTACCCATACTTCTTTTTTAGTGTGAACATTTTCGCTTTCTTCGGCAATATGAATACCTAGCGCATCAGACATGGCGTCTGCAATAGCGATAGTTAAGATACTTGCAATTACTGCTACAGAGGAATGCGTGCCTGAATATACCCCTACCATTAAACCGATGGTTGTAATTACTCCAGAAGTTAATCCGAAACTGAGTCCTACTTGTATGGAATGCTTCAAATACTATACGTTTTATACAAATATACAGTTCTAATAGCATGAATTTTAGCCTACATGTGATTTTTTCTTAAAAGACCGTTTTATTCAAATTTAATTGAGACTTGGTTTTTATTTTAGAATTGTTTTATTTTTATACCGTATTTAAAACCAAAATTATGAAAACAAAAACGATGTTTTTGGTGGGTGCTTTAGGATTATTAGCGCTTACCTCATGCAAAAAGGATTGGGTGTGTGACTGTGCAATTACTGCCGGTGGACAAACGGCAAACACAAAAAACGAAATTAAAAATGTTTCGAAAAGTGATGCTGAAGAATGGTGTGATGGACAAGAAATGAATGCGTTTTACAGTTGTTCTTTAAGCGCAAAGTAATTCAACAAAAAAGCGGATTCATAAAATCCGCTTTTTTATTTTATTCTGGTAAAATTTCCATTTTTTCTGCGAAGTGGTAACAATAGTCACGTAAATCTTCACTAATGTTTTTTTCGCCTGTAGCTTTCTCAAATGTATCCGCCATGGTCACGAGCGTTTGATGAAAAAACTGTTTCATTTCTTCGATACTTAGGTCTTTTGTCCATAAATCAATTTTCATGGTGTTTTTATCCTTTGGATCCCACATAGAAAGGAACATTCCTCCCGCTTCTGAATTTTCTATACCTCCATCTTGAGCGGTCCAAAGCATTCTTACAGGAACATTGTTGGTGTTTGTTCCTACTTTAATACTTATTTCTGAGGTTTTTACGATTTTATCTTCTTTTTTTTCCATCACTTAATCTATTTCGTATGCTTGTAATATTTTATTGTAATTGATTTCCAACAATTCATACAAAGATATTTCTTTGTTTTGTTTCATGAACTGTTTTACCATTTGAAAACCGAGAAATTGTCCCAATCGATCAGGTCCTTTTTCAGGTAGTCCTACTGTATAAGGCCCTTCGTTTAAAAAATTAGTTTTTTCACGTGGATCATTTTTGAATAGTAACTCCTCTCGCACGATGTAATCCCAAAAAGCAAATTCATTTTTTGTAGCCCATTTTATATCTTCCTCGGAATAACGCAAAATGTATGCATCATCTTGTTTCGGAAAACACGCTTTCAAGATATATAACACTTTTCCAGCTTGAATAATGTGACGGGCTAAACTCTCATCCATTTCCTCAAAAAGGTGCGCTTGAATCCAACTAAGAACAATGTCTCGAGGTAAAAATGAAATATTCATCGCATCTTTTTGCCATTGGTATAATTGATCAGAGGGAATGGATTTAATCACTTCGTTTTCGGCACCTAGATAATTTTCTAGCCCCACTGTAATTAGGCTGTCTGAAACATTAATTGAACTGAACATCTTATTCATAAAAAGAACATGATTTGGTAATGCTAAATCTGGAAAATGATAATTTAAATAACGAAAACCCAGAGTGGCTTTATCGTTTAAATCGGGGAGCAACTTGTACAATTGGGATTTCTCCTGTTCCAATTGTTGCACATAGTCGCTTTTGTAAAAAGAATAAAGCCCCATTGAAAAAAGTGTACTGTCTCTTTCTTGTAAATTCATACTGATTTCGTAAAGATAAAGTTCGTCCAGTATGTTTTTTAAATGGTTATGCGTCGAAGTAATAGCTGCTGAATCGGCACTGTTGATAAGTAAACTATCCGCATTTATAAACTTCAAAGAAAGGTCTTTTTTTGGTAAATCAACATCCAATGGATTTTGTTTGCAGGCAATCAAAATAAAAATAATAGCGTTAAAGATGAAAAATCTATTTCCGAACTTCATGAATAATGTTTAATATTGCGTTTAGAAATAAATCAAAAGTATGAAAAAGTTACTAATTTTAACCATAGCTGCTAGTACAGTATTTTTTTCTCATGCACAAGAAGATGGAGATGGGAAAAAATTGAAAGGAGGTTTGACACTCGGTACAGGACTAAATTTTAATAACCCTGAAACGAATCTTATTGCGGAAACCGGCGCAGGATTGGATTTTGTAATTGGAATGTTGGCTGATTATCAATTAAGTGATAATATTGCTATTACGTCTGGTTTGGAATTTGATTTTACTCGATTCTCCTATACGTTTGCAAATAGTTTTCAAAATGGAGGGCCTCTTTTTGTAGAGTATTCAGATAAAGAGCTTTTGCGCAATGATCATGAAGGAGCTTCCGATGGGATTTTTCGAGTAGATGAGCGAAGAACACGTGCAATTTATGCTACGATTCCAACGATGATTAAGTTTCAAACGAATTATATGGGATATGTTCGTTATTTCGGAAGATTTGGTTTGAGAAATAGCTTCTTAATGCGTTCACGTGGTGACTTTGAAGGCGCTTTTATCAATCAAGAATTGGAATTTGAAGAAGGGGAGTTAGACGACATGCGTATGCCACGTGACATGAGTTTCTACAAGGGTGCTGCTGGTTTATCCTTAGGTGCTGAATGGAATTTTGCTGGAAGTACGGCTTTAGTTGGAGAGATTGGTTATTATTACGGTTTTACAGATGTTCACAGAACAGGTACACTTTTCGGAGATGATGATAAAAACTACTCTATGTTCCAGTTCAATCAATCGTTGGAAAGAAATTATCGTACAGCAAGTTCACTGCCAGGTCAACTTTTATTAAAGATATCTGTTTTATTTTAAAAACAGTATAAAATAAGTTGGTTTGAATAAAAAAGCAATTTTGGATTACATTGTTGCATGGTTAAAAGACTATGCTAGTAAAGCCAATATGGAGGGTTTTATTGTAGGTGTTTCGGGCGGAGTAGATTCTGCATTAACGGCTACATTGTGTGCGATGACGGGTAAGAAAACAATGTTATTGAATCTTCCAATTCGACAAAAAAAAGAGGAGTTTTTTCGTTCTAAAAATCAAATCGAAGCGCTAGAAAAACGGTTTTCGAATGCGAAAGGACTGGAAGTAGATTTGGGGGCTTCTTTTCAACAACTTGAAAAAGATTTACCTGCTCATACGGTTCAAGACGGGTTAGCAATGGCCAATACACGTTCTCGATTAAGAATGTTGACGCTTTATGCTATCGGGCAATCTAATCGATTATTAGTAGCAGGGACAGGAAACAAGGTGGAAGATTTTGGTGTAGGGTTTTTTACGAAATATGGTGATGGTGGTGTGGACATTAGTCCGATAGCCGATTTATTGAAGTCGCAGGTTTTTGCCTTGGCAGAACAAGCAGGTGTAAATCAAGAAATATTAGAAGCCCAACCAACAGACGGTTTGTGGGATGATGCACGAAACGATGAAGATCAAATTGGAGCATCGTATGATGAATTAGAATGGGCTATGGGGTTTACAGGAGATGTGAATACACTAAGGAAGCGACAAAAAGAGGTACTGCAAATTTATCAGAATTTCCATCAAGCGAATAAACACAAAATGATACCTATTCCTGTTTGTGAAGTCCCAAAGGATTATTTCAACTAATATTCAGGGGGTGTTTTTCTCAATTTGAGATTAAGCTTCAGGAGCCAAGCGTAATACTATTCCGTTAATTTCAGCGGTGATAGGAATTTGACAGCCTAGGCGACTATTGTCTTCTACAAAAAAGGCTTGGTCAAGCATGTCTAGTTCAGCATCGCTTTGCTCTTCCAATTCATGTTCTGACTCAAGGTAACATTGACAAGAAGCACACATGGCCATTCCTCCACAGATTCCCTCTACAGGCAAGTCATAAGATTTACAAACTTCCATGACGTTCATGTTCATATCTGTTGGAGCTTCTAGTTCGTGCTTTTCTCCTTCTCTGTCTATGATGTATAAAGTGATTGTGTTTTCTGTCATTTCTATAAATTGTGGTGCAAAAATACACTTTTTCACTCGACTTTATATGTGATGTTGGGATAATATCTAGGGCAAACTCATACTTTTTCTTTCAAATTTAGCTCATTTTTATGTGATTTAATAATTTGTTTCGTGCTGCGCACAAATGGTGTTCAAATTTCAGATTAATTTTTGTACTTTTATATGATGTTCTTTTAAAATTATGTAGTTTTGTTTTTATGAGCGATTATATTGTTTCGGCTAGAAAATACCGCCCCCAAACCTTTGATACATTGGTGGGGCAAAGCGCTATTTCTACAACTTTAAAAAATGCCATTAAAACAGATCAGCTCGCTCAAGCGTTTTTGTTTTGTGGTTCAAGAGGGGTAGGAAAAACCTCAACCGCTCGTATCTTAGCAAAAACGATCAATTGCTCCAATCGTTCAGATCAAGTAGAGGCTTGTGGCAAATGTGAATCGTGCGTTTCATTTGACGAAGGTAGCTCACTCAATGTGTACGAATTAGATGCTGCTTCCAATAACAGTGTGGAAGACATTCGAAGATTAATCGACCAAGTTCGGATTGCTCCACAAATTGGAAATTACAAGGTGTATATCATCGATGAAGTACACATGCTTTCCACTGCGGCATTTAACGCATTTCTGAAAACGCTGGAAGAACCGCCAAAACATGCGATTTTTATTTTAGCTACAACTGAAAAACATAAAATTATACCAACGATTCTTTCTCGTTGTCAGATTTTTGATTTCAATCGCATTAAAATTAAAGACATTGCAGATCATTTGTCTCAAATAGCAGTAAAAGAAGGAATTGACGCAGAAAGTGAAGCCCTGCATCTTATTGCTCAGAAGGCCGACGGAGCTTTAAGGGATGCGCTTTCTATTTTTGATCAAATAGTTAGTTTTGCTGGAAAAACACTGACATACAAAGCGGTACTTGAAAATTTACACGTACTTGATTATGATTATTATTTCCGTTTAGTAGATTATGCCTTAAATGAAGATATCCCCAGTAGCTTATTGATTTACCATGAAATTATGGATAATGGTTTTGACGGGCATCAATTTGTGGTTGGGCTAGCTGAACATTACCGAAATTTACTCATTGCTAAGGATGGGAAAACAGTCAACCTAATGGAGGTCGCTGATGGAGTAAAACAGAAATACTTAGAGCAGTCAAAAAATGCTCCTGCGGATTTTATTCTTCGTGCATTAGGTGTTTTAAGTCAGACCGATACTAATTATAAAGCAGCTAAAAACCCTCGCTTGTTAGTTGAGTTAGCCTTGATGCAGTTGTGTTCGGTTAAAAATGAGCTTGAAAAAAAAAAAGATTAACGGATCCAGTTGAGATTATTCCATACCCTAATCAAAACACCAAAAAACCTAACACTTCAACGAAAACCAAAAGCGCTAAGTCTGTTACTTCGAAAGAAGTTGTTTCCATGCATCAAGAGGCCAAAAAGCTTTCTGCTCCAACAGGAAAAATGAATGCGCAATTTCTTTCCATTAAAGAGTTAAAAGAAAAGAAAAATCAGACTAAAGATCAATCCACTGAAGAGATGGGTAATCGTCCAGTAAAACCTTTTTCGTACGACGATTTAAAAATGGCTTGGCGCAAATTTGCCTACAAAGCAAAAGATGAAAATCTAGACACTCTATTTACAGCAAT
>SKHH01000128.1 GCA_007117055.1 Lishizhenia sp.
AAGAAACGAAAAATAAACTATACGATTATGCTATTGCGATAGCCAAGCATGTAAATTATAATAATGCAGGAACTGTTGAGTTTTTGGTTGATAAAGATGAGAACATTTATTTCATCGAAGTAAACCCACGTATTCAAGTGGAGCATACCATTACAGAGGAGGTGACAGGAATTGATATTGTACGTTCTCAAATTATAATTGCTGCTGGTCACCCGTTGTCACATAGTCAGATTTATATTCCTTCACAGGATGCTGTTAAGTGCAATGGTTGGGCGATTCAATGTAGAATTACCACAGAGGATCCAGCGAACGATTTCAAACCAGATTATGGAAAAATTGTAGCGTATAGAAATGCGGCAGGGTATGGAATCCGTTTGGATGAAGGAAGTAGTTATTCTGGCATGACGGTATCTCCATTTTTTGATTCTATGTTGGTGAAAGTTTCTGCCAGTGGTAGAACATTGAAAGGGGCTTCTGACCGACTAAATAGGACTTTACGAGAATTTAGAATTCGGGGTGTAAAAACGAATATACCATTTTTAATCAATGTAATGGGAAACCCTGTTTTTCAGCAAGGGGAAGCAACGGTTGGTTTTATTCAGCAGCATCCAGAATTGCTAAAAACGAAAAAAGAAGAGGGGAAAGATAGAGGCACCAAGCTTTTACGCTACTTAGCTGAACTAAAAGTCAATGGACACCCCGATGTAAAGGCATACGATCCAAATAAGGAGTTTCGAAAACCTATTATTCCTAAAGTAGAGGAAATAGCTTATCCAAAAGGATCTAAAGATTTGCTAACTGAATTGGGTAGAGAAGGATTTATCGAGCACATCAAAAACGAAAAGCAAATTTTATTTACGGATACCACATTTAGAGATGCTCATCAATCGTTATTTGCTACTAGACTTAGAAATCAAGATATGTTGAAAGTAGCCGAAGGTATGGCGAAATCTTTCCCAGAACTTTTCTCTATGGAAGTATGGGGAGGTGCTACTTTTGATGTTTGTATGCGTTTTTTACACGAGGATCCTTGGGATAGGTTACGACAATTGAGAGCTGCTGCACCTAATGTATTGTTGCAAATGTTATTTAGAGGAAGCAACGGTGTGGGGTATGCTGCTTATCCAGATAATGTGTTGGAAAAATTTATCGTGAAAAGTGCTGAAAATGGTATCGACGTGTTCCGTATTTTTGACTCGCTCAACTGGTTTGAAGGAATGGAAAACAGTATTAAAGCTGTTAGAAATCAAACTTCATCACTAGCAGAAGCCTGTATTTGTTACACTGGAGATTTTTTAAATAAGGATAGACAAAAATACAACCTACAATATTATATTGATTTAGGAAAGAGATTGGAAGATGCAGGTGCACACATGATTGCAATCAAAGACATGGCAGGATTGCTGAAACCCTATGCTGCAGAGCAATTGATTGGAGAATTAAAAAACAACATTTCTCTTCCGATTCATTTACATACGCACGACACATCATCTATTCAGAGTTCTACTTACATGAAAGCCATGGAGGCTGGAGTGGATGTAGTAGATGTTGCTTTAGCTTCAATGAGCGGATTAACTTCACAGCCAAACTTTAACTCGTTTGTGGCAGCTGCAAATGATCACCCAAGAAAAAGTAGCATTGATTTACAAAAGCTGAATGAATATTCAAATTATTTTGAAGTCGTTCGAGAGTATTACTATCCTTTTGAAAGTGAATTGCGAGCAGGAACAGCAGAAGTCTATGAACATGAAATTCCTGGAGGTCAATATTCGAACTTGCTTCCACAAGCTAGGGGCTTGGGCTTAGATCATAAGTTTGAAACGATTAAACAAAATTACAAGGAAGTAAATCAATTGTTTGGTGATATTGTGAAAGTTACACCATCTTCAAAGGTGGTTGGTGATATGGCTATGTTTTTAACATCTAATAACATTACAGCAGCTGATGTTCTTATAAAAGGAGATAGCTTAGCTTTTCCACAATCTGTTAAACAGTTATTTAAAGGGGATTTAGGTCAGCCTTATGGAGGTTTTCCTAAAGAATTACAAAAAGTGATTTTAGGAAATGAAACGCCTTATACAGAGCGACCGAATGCGCATATTCCTCCTCTAGATATGACCAAAGGCTACGAAGCATTTTTGGAAAAGTTTGACGCATCACTTACAGAGGAAGATTATCTTTCATATCTCATGTATCCTAAAGTTTTTGAAGACTTTTATTTGTTCAACAAACATTTCGGTATTGTTGAGAAGCTACCAACACCGAGTTTCTATTATCCTATGAAACCCAATGAAGAAATAATGGTAGAGATTGAGTCTGGTAAAAACTTATTGATTCGATTCCGCTATATGGGGGAACCAAATGAGGACGGATATAGAGAGGTGTTTTTCCAAATCAATGGACAAACACGAAATATTTTGGTGAAAGATGCAAATGTACAAGTAGCGAAAGTATTGCATGCTAAAGCAACTTCTCCGGATGACGTGGGTGCTCCATTACAAGGAAAGTTAGTCGAAGTGGCAGTAAATGAGGGTGATGAAGTGAAAAAAGGTCAGCCGTTGTTTGTTATAGAAGCAATGAAAATGGAAACAACTGTTAATGCACCTAAAGATGGAACAGTAAAACGTGTACTTATAGAGAATAATACAATGGTTGAACAAGACGATTGTGTAATTCAATTAGGATAAAATGGTATTTTCGAATTACCAAGTTAAGGTGTAAAACTGTAATGAAAGGACTGCGGATGTAAACATTGGGTGAAATCCGATGTTTACAATGAGCTATGCCCCTATGATTTCCGAAAGTCCGTATAGGCTGGCTTTGGGAAATCATTCTTTTATTCATTCTAGGCGAAGGATGAGTCCTTCGTTTTGGTGTTCCACCTCTGCTATACTAATCATACAGGCTTATAAGGTGATTCTCCCTTGCTATTTAAGTTGGTAATCCATTGGTATTATGCTAACCCCGAAGTTAAATAGTTTTTCCTTAAAAAATGGTTGAGTAATTTAGCTTCGAGGTATTTTTTTTAGAACTTTCTAATTTTTCACTTGAATATTGATAGAATTAACTCTAATTTAGTGCCGAATTTAATGTAATACAAAAAAATGAACTTACACGAATATCAAGGTAAAGCAATTCTTAAAAGCTTTGGAGTAGCAATTCAAGAAGGAGTTGTTGTAGATAAAATAGAAGACGCTGTAACAAAAGCAAAAGAATTAACCGCTCAAACCGCTACTGAATGGTATGTGGTGAAAGCACAAATTCACGCTGGAGGTAGAGGAAAAGGAACAGTTGAAGAAACAGGTTCTAGAGGTGTTGTTTTAGCAAAAGGAATTGATAAAGTAGAAGAAACAGTAAAAGGTATCCTAGGAGGTCACCTAGAAACACTTCAAACAAACGGGGTAGGTAAAAAAGTGAATAAGGTACTTATCGCAGAAGATGTATATTACCCTGGCGACAGTGAACCTTCTGAAATTTATATGTCTGTATTATTGGACAGGGAAAAAGGAGTAAATACAATCATGTATTCTACTGAAGGAGGAATGGATATTGAAACTGTAGCAGAAGAAACGCCTCATCTTATTTTTAAAGAAGAAGTTGATCCTGCATTAGGTTTACAAGGTTTTCAAGCTAGAAAAATTGCTTTCAACTTAGGGTTAAGCGGAAAAGCATTCAAGGAAATGACCAAGTTTGTTACTGCATTGTATAATGCGTACATGGGGTGTGATGCTTCCATGTTTGAAATCAACCCTGTATTGAAAACATCTGACGACAGAGTAATTGCAGTGGATGCAAAAGTTACTTTAGATGATAACGCTCTTTTCCGTCACCCAGAGTATGCAGCAATGCGCGATAAGTCGGAAGAAGATCCAACAGAAGTGGAAGCAGGTGAAGCTGGATTGAACTTCGTGAAGTTAGATGGAAATGTGGGATGTATGGTAAATGGAGCAGGTCTAGCAATGGCTACAATGGACATTATTAAGCAATCAGGAGGAAATCCAGCGAATTTCCTAGATGTTGGGGGTACAGCTGATGCAGAACGTGTAGAAAAGGCATTTTCTATTATCTTAAAAGATGAAAACGTAAAAGCTATCTTGATTAATATTTTTGGAGGTATCGTGCGTTGCGACCGTGTGGCTCAAGGTGTAGTAGATGCATACAAAAATATGGGGTCGTTACCTGTACCTTTGATTGTTCGTCTTCAAGGAACAAATGCTGAAGAAGCTAAGAAATTGATCGATGAATCAGGATTGAATGTTCACTCTGCTGTTCTTTTACAAGAAGCTGCGGATAAAGTGAAAGAAATTCTTGCATAAGAATAACTTAAATACAATATAATTGGAAAGGGAATGCAGAAATGTATTCCCTTTTTTACTTTCTTTGCAATTCATGGGTATTTTAAAAAATAAGATGATAAAGTACAAAACGAGAGAGGAAATTGAAATTATGCGCGAAGCAGCGCAGGTTGTGAGTCGTACACTTGGGAAAGTAGCCGAAGCAATAGAGGAGGGGGTAACTCCTTTAGAGCTGGATGCCATAGCAGAAGCTTATATCAGAAGTGAAAATGCTATTCCTGGATTTTTAGGGCTCTATGATTTTCCCAATACTTTATGTATTTCTATTAACGAACAAGTAGTGCATGGAATACCAACGAATGAACCCATAAAAGATGGTGACATTGTTTCAGTGGATTGCGGCGCTATTTTTGAAGGATATTATGGAGACCATGCCTACACCTTTGGTGTTGGAAATGTTTCTCCAGAAGTTCAAAAACTCCTGAAAGTGACGCAAGAGTGTTTGGATATAGGGATAGCGCAAACAAGAGCAGGAAATCGTATTGGAGATATTGGCTTCTACATTCAGCAACATGCAGAAAAGCATGGTTATGGAGTGGTAAGAGAGCTTGTAGGACATGGGTTGGGTACAACAATGCATGAAGAACCTCAAGTTCCAAATTTTGGTCGTCGTGGACGCGGAAAAAAAATTCAAGAAGGATTAACCATAGCAATTGAGCCTATGATAAACTTGGGAACAGAACGCGTGAAATACTTAAAAGATAACTGGACTATTGTTACATCCGATTTGAAGCCAAGCGCACATTTTGAACACGATGTAGCTGTTGTAGACGGAAAGCCAGATGTGCTTTCTACGTTCGATTTTGTGCATCAAGCACTAGCAAAAAAAGAAGGACGTGTATTTTAAAAAATGAAAGCGGTACTTTTTTTGAAAAGCATTGTAGCCGTTTACTTTTTGTACGGAGCTTTACTATGGTTTGAGTCAGGTGTTTTTCTAACAGTTTTACCTTTATCAGAAGTGTTTTGTGCGCTTCTTTTTTTAACAGCAAGCAGCACAGCAGATTATCCAACGCAGAAAAAATGGTTACTCCGATTAGCCGGTATAGGATTTCTTTTCTCTTCTGAGTTTATAATTGAATTGTTTTTTAGTCAGTTTGTGACAACTTATATTTTAGACCAAGTGGTAAAATACGCTTATGTCATTATTGGCATTAGTGTATTATGGATTTTCTATCGCTTTCTGGTAAAGGTTTATGAGAAAAGTTTTTTACAATCTATCTACACCTTGCTATTTATAGTAACCTTAAGTTCGATTCTATTTTATATTGAAATCAGCAGTTGGTTTTTAATTTCCTTCATAGCTTATGGACAATGGATGTATGTGAACCATTCAATAGAAGTACAAAATAGTAATTACACAGAAACTACCCACGTATTTTTTCAGTCTTTGTCGCTTGTTTTTTTGATGGATGCTTTGGTGAAGCTTTCTTTCTAACGCACAAACACCCATTCATTTTCAGTGGAAAGTTCATCATTGTAGGAATACCCATCTACATTGTACCCTTTTAAGTCTTCCACAGAGGCATAATTTTGCTGAATAATATCTCTTGCCATTGCACCTCTTGCATGTTTGGCATACATCATTACCACTTTGAATTTATCGCCTTTTAATTCTTTAAAAATAGGTGTGATGATGCGAGGACGTATTGTTTTTTTGTCAATAGCCTTAAAGTATTCGTTTGAGGCGAGGTTGATAATGACTTCATTATCATTTATTTCGTTATTCAAGTATTCCGCAAGTTTTGAACCCCAAAATCCATAAAGATTTTTTGTCGTTGGAGTGATCTGCCATTTTGTGCCCATCTCTAAACGATACGGATACATCAGGTCAAGTGGTCTGAGTAAACCATACAATCCAGAAAGGATACGTAATTTTTCTTGAGCGGAGTCAAAATCTTTTCGGGAAAAAGAATCGACGTCTAATCCTTTATAAACCTCACCCGTAAATACCGTAACCGCAGGAAGCGCTACTTCGGATGGTGCTAATGGAGTAATCCAATTCTGATAACGTTGGTAATTCAAATCCGTTAAACTAGGCGACAAATGCATAAGATCTCCTAATTTTTTAGCGGATATCTTTTGCAGTTTTTTTGCCAATCTCTCTGCATCCTGAATAAATGGAGCTATCGTAGGAGTTGGAGTATTTATTTTTCTTTCGTAATCTAAAGATTTTGCTGGAGACAGTAATATTTTCATAGTCAAAAAAGATTAATGTAATTTCGCTTGAATCAAATCGATAAATTCTTTACGAGTAGAATCGTTTTTTAGAAATAAGCCCGTAAATGCTGATGACGTGGTACTTGAATTTTGTTTTTCTACACCTCTCATTTGCATACACATGTGGCTACATTCAAGAACAACAGCAACACCTTTCGGATTTAAAGTACGTTGAACACAATCTCTAATTTCGAGTGTTAACCTTTCTTGCACCTGTAAACGACGTGCGTATGCGTCCACAACTCTAGGGATTTTACTCAACCCGACAATTGTTCCGTTTGGAATATAAGCGACATGTGCTTTTCCAAAAAAAGGCAACATGTGGTGTTCACATTGAGAATATACTTCAATGTCTTTTACAATAACCATTTCAGAGTAATCCTCATGAAACAAAGCACTTCGCATAATGTCATCTGGATTTTGTTGGTATCCTTTTGTTAAAAATTGCAGTGCTTTTGCTACACGTTCAGGTGTTTTTTGTAAACCTTCTCGATTTGGATCTTCGCCAATAGAAGTGAGTACTTCTTGGTAAATTTCCGTGAGCTTATCAGTTGTTTCTTGGTTGTATTGAAATGTTTCTTCCAAAATAATAGGGTGTTTTTAATACGGTTCTTTACCGCCGTAATATTCTACGAAATTATTTTCTGTTTCTTCGAGTCGAATTTTTACCAACTCACCGCCAGCCTCTCGTATAGGCGTTTCAATTTGTTCCCAAACCTTAATGGCTACATTTTCTGTTGAAGCCATGATGTTTTTTAAAAAAGGCACGTCCAAATTCAAATTTCGGTGATCCAAAGGCTCAATAACGTAGTCTTTAATAATTCTACTCAATTCCTTTAAATCAATAACAAAACCAGTCATTTCACTTGGTTTTCCTTTTACTGTAACGAAAATATTAAAATTATGCCCATGCCAATTTTTATTGGCACACCTTCCAAATACTTCTTCATTTTTGGCTTCACTCCAGTCCTCTCGCCACAATTTATGCGCAGCGTTGAAGTGTTCTCGTCTTGTTATATATACTGTTTTCAACGAATTAATTTTGTTGCAAAAATACAAAGGATCAATCATAAAGAGGCCTTATCGCATAGAAAAGATTTTATTTGTCACATAGATAAATGCGCAGTTGTTTAGGTGAAAATGGAAAAAATCACCAAAATTTTCTGCTGCTTAACATATTGAAATCATCTTTTTAACTATCTTAATATGAAAATTTATAAAAATGATTACAACAAACCATTCCATTAAAACATGGGCGGAAGACGATCGTCCGAGAGAAAAAATGGCTCTGAAAGGAAGAAGTGCTTTGAGTGATTCTGAACTATTAGCTATTTTATTAGGTTCAGGAACTCGGTCAAAATCAGCAGTTGATTTAGCCCAAGAAATTATGAAAGATGCTCAATTTGACCTCAATAAATTGGGTAAATTTTCCCTCAATGAATTGAAAAAATTCTCTGGAGTAGGAACAGCTAAAGCAATCACTTTAATTGCAGCGCTAGAACTAGGAAGAAGACGGACTGAAACACCAGAAAACTTACCCTTAAAAATATCTTCAAGTAAGGATGTGTATCGATTACTTAAATCGAGCTTCATGGATTTGCAGCACGAAGAGTTTTATGTAATTGGGTTGAATTCGGGTAATCGTATTATACAAACTCAATTGATTTCGAAAGGTGGCATCAACGGAACCGTAGCAGATGGAAAAGTGATTTTTAAACACCTTATTGACATGAAAGCTACGGCCTGTATTTTTGCACACAATCATCCATCAGGAGCATTAAGACCAAGTAATCAAGATATTTCACTGACAAAACGATTTAAAGAATTCGGAAAACTGGTCGATATTTCTGTGTTGGATCATGTAATATTTACAGATAATGGTTACTATAGTTTTTCAGATGAAGGCGTAATGCCAGTTTAATATTTTTTAAAGGAAGTTTATTCGTTGCAAAAATAAAGCTACATTTATCTTTTAAATGCCTTATAAATGGCGTTTAAATTACTTTTTTTTACAAAACATGGATAATACGCTTGTCATATT
>SKHH01000151.1 GCA_007117055.1 Lishizhenia sp.
TCCTTCCAGAAGTGACAAGGAACATACACATCAGAAGTGAATAAATACCTTTTAAACGTAGATTTATGTCCCTTTCCATCTTTGTAAAACGCTACCCGGTCAAATGCGGCTCCGTCTTCCCGTTCGTTGTAATCATCTACATTCAAATGGGTAAAAACAGGTTCGTTAAAATCATTTGAAAGGTAATCGTTTGAAGCCACTTCTTTCATTCCTAATCGTTCAAGAATTTCTCTGGCTCCGTAACCTACACGACCAAATCCTGTAAGCACCAATTTAAAATCGGTTGGAAGGTCCACTTTAGAAAGTTCTTGTTCCATTTCTTTTCGGTCCTCACATTGATTAGCCGGTTTAAGCGTAAAACGTTTGCTTTTCAATCCGTAGGTCAAAAACGCATTATAACACCCCACGATTCCCGCATAACGTCCAAAACCAATTAAGCGAAGTCCTTTCTCATTAGTTAATACTTCGTAATCGGTCAATTGAATCTTATTTTGCAATACAGCTCTTAATAAGTCACGGTTATACGGTTGTTTTTTAATCGTGTGTGAGAAAAAGAAAAAGTGCTTGTTTGGAATTAAATCTTCAATATTTACTTCTTTCACCCCAAAAATGACATCACAATCATCTAAACTTCCCACTACAGAAATCCCTTCTTTTTCATATTCTTCGTCTTTAAAAGCACGAATAGGACTCGCTTGAACAACTAATTCAATCCCTTCAAATTTATCAACCACCGCTTTACATTGTTGTGGAGATAAAGGAACTCTTTTATCTGGCGGATTTTTTCCTTCTCTAATAATACCTAGCTTCATGAATATTGCGTTTGTGCAAAAATAGCAAGATTTTGAGATTAGAAAAGGGAAAGAGCGTGTAAACTACAGGGTAAACTAGTACAAATCTATTCCATGTAATTCCATGACTTTTAGATCAATCTTCGCAGGGAATAATTGAATTCATCTACTTCCTTCCGAAATCAGCAGGAATTTCTCCCCAAGCTTTGGTTTCCCATTTTAGAATTTTATTTTCGTATGTATTTTCTTTGAGCCAGTTTTCCGCCCTTTGGATTAATGCGAAAAGCTTTCTATTCTTCTCACTTCTAGCGTGATTTGTTCGACATCGTTTCGCTTTGACCCAGCTAATGGCTATTTTACTATCCGAATAAATCGGGAGTGTCATGCGATGTTTTTTACAATATGCCAAAGCATGAACAAGCGCAAGGAATTCAACAATATTATTCGTACCATCCTCAAAGGGTCCTTCTTGAAACAGAACAGTTTCTGTATCGGTATAAACGCCCTTGTACTCCACTACACCTGTTTTTGTATTCCAGGCCCCATCCACGCAAATCGTATTTAAGATAGGTTCACCAATTTTCGCCAATTCTTCTTTTGTCAATCGCTGTTTGGAAAAATTCTTACCTATAAAATCCTCACTCGAACTTTTGAAGGCCTCTTCCGCCAATTCTTTTGTCATAAAAGATTTATACACCGCTTTAGGAAACCCTTTTATTTGTTCTTGACATTCGTCCCAAGAATTAAACACTCCGGTTTCTCGTCCTTTCCACACTACGTAATATTTCTGTTTTGCCATTTTTCGAAGGTGTAATTCTGGCTCGTCATGAAAAGCCAATTCGAGGGTAAAATTAATGGATGTTTGAGGATAATCCTTACAGTGGTTAAAAATAATTATGAATGATGTTTATCAAAAACTACGTTGATTATGACAAATATCAGTTTAGACATGGGGAAAAGTCATTTTTTACTTGATTACTCTCCCCTATTTTTGTTTGAACATAGAAAAAGTTAGGATTTGTGTTTGTTTCGCAGTAATTCAACTATTGTTTCAAATAACGCAAGAACAACAGTCAACCTATCTTTAAAGCTAGATAGTAGAAAACAGAAAAAAATATTAACTCCTAAAACGACATAAGAGTTTGACGTTTTAGACAAACGAAGTATAATGGTGATAGCTGAAAAGTGTGAGCAATATGAGAACAAGAGTAACGAACAAATTTTAAGTCCAGAATCTTTTGTTTTTATTCAGGGTATGAATCCCAATAAAATAAGTCGGGAGGAATTAAACGAATTGAAAAATCAAGAACTCAATGGCGGCAGAAAATATTCGAACGATTATAATCAAGTACCTTACAAACGTCCATCAATTATCCAACGGTTGTTTAATTGCAAGATGTAGAATAATCAATAGTATTTACTAGAGATGTTTTTTATGAAAGTAAAATCGTCTTTGTATGTAAATTCATTTTGTTTTCCGAACTAGAAGAGCTAATTCCAATAGGTCTCATATACGATTTTCTAAAATGTTTTTTTGCATGAAAAAAAAGTCTATTCTTACGAATAGACTTTTCAGTTTTATTATGAACTAAGCACTAACGCTTTGCCAACTTCTCATCAGAGACAGTTAATTTCTTTCTTCCTTTACGGCGACGAGCAGCTAACACTCTTCTACCATTTTTAGTAGCCATTCTACTTCTAAACCCATGCTTGTTTCTTCTTTTTCTCTGCGATGGTTGAAACGTTCTTTTCATATCTTAGTTTTTTCTTAATTTTTTCTTTCTCCCAAAACGGACGGCAAAGATATATAATTTTCCATTTATTCAAAAGGTTTGATAAAAATAATTAAAAATAAATGTTTACCTCCTGTGATTTAAAGCTACTTGTGTTGAATCCACTATCAAAAAAAAGTAACTTAATTTTCTCTTTGATAAATACTGGAAGGCATAAATTCAATATACAGTTGAACAATATCTACAAAAATCGGTTACTTTTGAAAAGTAATTAATTTGACGATTCATATATGAAACAATTCGATATACCAGCATTTTATAAGTCTCCCATTATTTCCAAAGTAAAGGAGGCGCGCAAAATAAGAGACCCTCGAAAAAAAGATTTTACCCCCACTCTATTAAACTTTGGACCGATTCAAATCTACATTGCACGGCATTTTGGTTTTTGCTATGGAGTTGAAAATGCGATTGAAATTTCCTACAAAGCCTTAGAAGAGAACAAAGGGAAACGCATTTTTCTATTATCACAAATGATTCACAACCCAGATGTTAATGATGACCTGACGCGTAATGGCATTCAGTTTTTACAAGACACCTTAGGCAATCAATTGATACCTTTTGAAACACTTACTCCTGAAGATGTTGTGATTATCCCCGCATTTGGAACCACACTAAGTATCATGAATCGATTAGAGGATCTTGGAGTTGATATTCAAAAATATGACACTACCTGTCCTTTTGTAGAGAAAGTCTGGAATCGTTCAGATAAACTTGGAAAAGATAACCATACTATCATTATTCATGGAAAACATCAACATGAGGAAACAAGAGCGACTTTTTCGCATGCCGCAGAGTCTGGTGCTGCCATTGTAGTGAAAGATTTATCGGAAGCAAAAAAACTAGCAGATGTGATTTTAGGAAATATAAGTACGGATGAATTTTACAAAGAATTTGAAGGGAAATATAGCTCCAACTTCGATCCAAACAAAGACCTAGAAAAAGTAGGTGTTGTAAATCAAACTACCATGCTAGCCAGTGAAACTCAGGAAATAGCCGATTTCTTTAAAGGGATTATGCTTAACAAATACGGTGAGGAAAATATCAAAGACCATTTTGCTGATACCCGTGATACACTGTGTTATGCAACCAACGATAATCAAAATGCGACCATGGGACTACTTGAAACTGATGCCGATTTAGCTTTTGTTGTGGGAGGTTATAACAGTTCGAACACTACACATTTGGTCGAGTTACTCGAAAAGAAATTCCCTACTTATTTTATCAAAAATGTTTCTGAAATTAAAGATCATTCTACTATCCATCATTTTGATATTCATGATAAAAGTTTAAAAACTACATCTCCTTTTTTACCCGAGGTTACTACACTGAAAGTAATTGTTACCTCTGGAGCGTCTTGCCCTGACTCTATGGTAGATGCTGTAATTCAGAAACTTTTATCTTATTTTGAAGAACATAAGTCAATTGATGAAGTACTCTCTGAATTGGAAGATTAGTATAATTTAATAAAGCTATCATGTGAAATCGTAAAACAGTAAGTTCTAACGTAAGCTTAATAGAAAGAGTACTTTTTATATTTCGTTTTTTAACCGCCAAGAGCACCAGGGTTTCGCAAAGTTCGTGGAAAAGTCTTTATCTTGCACTTTGCGTACCATTTGCACCTTCTTAGCAGTTAAACTTTACAAAATCGTTTTTTCACTGTTAATTACATGTTTATCCTCCAGTTTACCCCTAGTTTATTATGCTTAGTTATTTTGTCAACTTCGTCAACATTATAGGAACGCTGATTGCTTATGATAAATAGCTTATAGAACGCAATTATTTCTCTCGATGAGGGGCGTTTAATAAGTCTAATATAGTTTTTACAGGGGTGAATGTTTCTGAAGGAACTTCTACAAAAACGGTTAGCCAGTTTGCCATACTTCCGTTCCAAAGTCCGGGACGCTCTATAAATTTAATTGGTTTCCCTTCAAATTTCTTATCTACAATAAAGTATTTGGAATGATCTGCAAACTCATTCAAATCAAGCTTATCGCCCAAAATTGTTGTATTCGATAATGCGATTAAAACAGGGTTGAAATATTGGCTTTGTACCATCAATCGATACTGTTCTCCGCGCATTTTAATTTGCGCTTTTTCTACGATTTGCTTTGAAACAGTTCCGTCTTCATGCTCCACCCAAAAAGGTCCCCCTCCTGGTTGCCCCTCATTTCTCACCATTCCACAAACACGAATTGGACGCAACACTAAAGCTTTACATGTTTCATTATTCAAACGATCAAAATCGTAGTTTTTATCAAACAATTGATAGGATAAATTTAATTTCTTTAGCTCCTCAATGGGTTGGTCCGAATGATAAACATCACGTAAATCGGATTTTAGTTGCTGTAAAAAGCCTCCTAAATACTGAAAGTTTTCAATAGATGCATTTGACTTCGACTCTTGTTGGATATTGTCTATATTTTTGATAAAAACAATATCCGAGGAAATAGCGTTCAAATTATCTAATAAAGCTCCGTGTCCGCAAGGTCTGCGCAATTGATTTCCATCTTCTTTTGTGACTACGTTACCATCCGTATCAAAAGCATAAGAATCCGATTTAGGGTTTTGCAGTGAAGTAGAAACTTCAACATCACGACCTGTAAGCGCAATTACATGCTCTAAAGAAGTGCGTATCTGATCCTCGAACAACGGATTAATAGTAAAGTGAAACTTGACCTTATTTTCTTTAATTCTCAAACCTTGTAGCACATGCTCTTGAAAAGCATTAAAAATAAATGAACGTGAGCGGTGAAAGGGCAATAAACCTTTCGGCTGTCCGCCCAATTGCAACCCATGTTCTTTCAAAAGAAATGCGATAAAGTCCTCGAGGTTAATATCATAATCCCTTACCTTCATCTTTAAATCAAACGGTAACAATTCGAAAAACGCAAATTCTTGAATGGCATTTAAAAACTTCTCTGTTTTCCCTCTGTTCTCTTCATTAGGATCATCAAGAAAATCATATAAGAAAGCAAACATGCGAGAACCTGAGCCAGAAGCAGGAATGAAAAAAGTAATTTCATCGTTCGATTTTTGAAAGCGTACTTCATATTTCTTTTTTTCAAAACTCGAATGAACCAATACTCCCTCATTCAACTTACACGCTCCAATCAACTTAATTTCAGGTTGTTCTCCAAAAACTTTCTCACGCTGTTTTTCTATAATTGCATCCATTTATTATCTTGATTTTGTTCTGTTTGTAAAGCTAATAATATTTTATATTTATCTGCAAGTTTTCCCACTAGCTTACAGGGCAAACTCATACTTTTACTTTGAATTTTAACTCATTTCTATGTGATAAATGATTTGTCATAAGTCGAATACAGAAGAAATCATATATATGCCATGATTCCGGTGTTCTTCTTGACCTATCGATGCGCCGAGTTTACCGAGGTGAAAGACAGAATCCAACAAAATAAGTCTATAAATTGTGGGATTGATGTTTGTAAAAGCTTCAAAACAGAAATAGGTTTTCAATAAACTTTAATTCGACAAGCTCCCTTCGACTCATTCGCTTGGGGCACCGCAGGGCACCGCATTACATCGCGTTGTAACAGCCTGTCACGATGTATATTTTCAAGTTCATATAGAACTTAGAAAATAACAAGCGGGAAAGTGGTTTATTCGCCCCCTCTTTCTTATTATTGATTTTCAATTCATTACAGTTGTTTCGGAAGTAGTGACACTGTCAATGCCCCGTCAACTAATAGTTGATTTTAGCCTTACCTTCTAAAAACAAATTGATAACGAATTTTACCTGTTTGATTTTTTGGAGCGTTAGGGTCGTAATTGAATCGAGAAAGTAAGGCGTATTTTTCCGCTTGACGTATCATACAGTAGTTCGTATTTTGACTCTCATTAGGAAGATGCTTCGCATGGGTAACATCTCCATTTTCATTCACGCGTATTTCAACTACAACAATGCCGTTTACTTCTCCACACGTATAACCCGGGTTACGAATATGCCAATCATTATTATTGAACGGTTTTCTATTTTCTAACTCGTACTTCACCATTGTTTTTCCTGCGACTGCTTTTTCGCTTGCTCCTGCTTGAGTTGAAGGACTTTCTTTTTCTTTATTATCCTCTTTATTAGAAGCTTCTACATCTGTCTTATCTAATGAAGATTTAGAGGATTCTCCCCCTCTTGCCGATTCGAGTTGCTGAATTACTTTAGATTCAAAGTCTCTTACATTTTGATACACATCTCCTTCATAAGAAGTATAGCGTTCTCCTTCCTTAAACTCTTTTTCTCTTTGATCGGTTGCGCTTTGCACAAAACTAGTGATTTCTTCATTTTCTAAGAGCGCTTCATCCCAGCCCTCTGTAATTATATCTTCAGGAGATAGTTCAATATCGTCTGGTGCTTCTATTAACCTTCCCTGAAAGCTCCACGGCTCATAAATAACCAGTTCTTTATAAGTCGTAACTTGAAAATAAATAAAAAGCCCCACATGTACCGCCAAAGCGACAATGATACCATACTTATTTTTTTCTATGAAGTCAAGGACTTTATTCATCACCTTTATTTAACGAGATCAGTAGGTGATTTGTTATATCAATATAATCAATTCTATCCGATGACTCCAACTGCATAAGCTCTTCGTGAATAAAATGATGCCTAAAATAATCTGTAGGAGTAATAAGTTCTCCACTCGTGTCAAAGACTCCGAATGTTTCATCATTTCGCACAATAAACAAACTATCTGAAATACGTTGAATCAAATCGTGTTCGATGGAGATAACTTCTTCCCCATCTGTATTGATCACTCCCATTTTACGATTGTTTTGTACAATAGCAAGACCATTTATGAACGGGTAAGCATAATCAAAAATGTAGCGAATTTGTAAACGAGTTCTTTCATCGGCGTAGCCCCATCTGTTTCCTTTTGTTACAGGTATTAAATCACCAAAATCACCGATATTATCAAAAATCAAAGGAAAAACTTTTTCACCTTGCCGATCGATTAAACCATACTTGTTTCCTACGCGTACTTTTGCATGACCATTTATAAACGCTGAGAATTGAAAGTAATTCGGATAAGCAATAAACTTCATAGGTATAATCAAATCGCCTTTTTCATCAATGTAACCGTACTTTTCGTCTTTTTCAATAGTTGCTAGCCCTTCAGATAGGCTCCCAATTCGGTCCACATAATTTTCCAACACATACATTCCATTCAAGTGAATTAAATTGGAAGAATCTCTCGTTGTAACCACAAACAAGGAATCAGAAAAAAGCCTTAAATCATTTGCAATGGCTTGCATTACATACTCTCCCTTATGATTGATGAAACCGACTTTATTTCCTTCGATTACTTTTGCTATTCCATCTTGAAAGGTAAAGGCTTCATCAAATGTACGGCCAAAAAGAGGACTTCCTTTTTTATCAAAATAGGTGTATTTGTCATTTTTATAAGCGTAACATATTCCTTCGGAAAAAGAACCAATGTCGTCGAATTTCGCAGGTAAAATAAAATGACCTGTACGATCAATCAAACCAATATAGTCGTTGTATTCAACAACTGCAGTTCCTTTATAAAAATCTTGGGCATCATCAAAAATAAAAGGAATAACCAATTCTTCTGCTTTATTTATAAAACCAATCTTTTCATTATTAGAAACAGCGGCTAATCCATTGCTAAACATACTGGTAAAAGAATATCTAGCTGAAATCACCTCTTCACCCTTTTCGTTCATAAAACCGAAAAGTCCTTCCTTTTTAAAAGGAAATAGTTGTTTATTTACCCATTTCAATTCATTTTCAATTTTCTCAGGAAATGGAAATGCCGGGAACTTTTTTTGAAATTGATTCAAACGTTCTTCTGAATAATCAGTTAAGTACAATTGAAAAATATTTTTCCAAGCGTCATGCGCATTTCGGTTTTCCGGAAAACGCTGAACAAATTCAGCAAGCTGTTCGATATTGTAATTTTTCAAAAAGAAATTATAGATCTCATTTTCAGCTTTTGGGACATAAGGACTTTCTGGATATAA
>SKHH01000180.1 GCA_007117055.1 Lishizhenia sp.
TAGTCTCCATCAAATTCCTGATAAGCCTCGTCGATAGAATCCGTCTCTGCTTCCGAGAAATAATCGTAAATTTCTTCTTGATTATCCTCATCCAAAATCTCGTCGATGTAGTAATTAATATTTACTCTCGTACCAGACTGCACAATCATTTCTATCTCTTCAATTATTTCATGTAATTCTTTTCCTTGCGACTTTCCAATGTCTTCCAATGGCAACTTCCTATCAATGTTTTGAATTAATTGAACTTTAAGTCCTGATTTATTAACTAATGACTTCACCACCATATCTTGTGGTCGTTCAATTTCATTTTGCTCAACATAGTCATTGATAAGCGCTACAAAGGGACGCCCATAACGCTTTGCTTTCCCTAATCCAACCCCTTGAATATTGGTGAGTTCTTCTATTGAAATCGGGTATTGAAAACACATGTCTTTCAAACTACTTTCCTGAAAAATCACAAACGGAGGGATGTTTTGCTCTTTTGACAACTGCTTACGCAAATCTAAAAGGGCTTGATACAACGGCTCGTCAAAAGCATCTTTCGTTCCTATATTACTAATGATTGTTTCGTCATCCGCACTTGAATAATCATGTTCTTTAACAAGAGTAAAACTTTTCGGATTACTAATAAAATCATGTCCTCGTTCAGTCATTTTTAAAATTCCGTAAGTCTCAATATCTTTTGAAATCAATCCAGCAACTAGACACTGACGAACCACTGCATTCCAAAAGATAGTGTCTTTATCTTTACCAATTCCAAAACTATTCAGTTCATCGTGTTTATAAGAAACAATTTCAGAAGTTTTTTCACCCGCTATAAATGCACAAAGGTGTTTTACGCGTTGCATCTCTTTTAGTTCAATGATAGCATTTAAGACTTTTAAGACATCCTCTTTTCCTTCGGTTTTTTCTCTTGGATACTTACAATTATCGCACATGTCAGTACATTTCGAATCGTCGTATTCCTCACCGAAATAATGCAATAAATATTTTCTTCTACAAATGGAAGCTTCAGCATAACTCACAATTTCAAACAACAATTGCCTGCCGATCTCTTGTTCTGCTATAGGCTTTCCTTGTAAGAATTTTTCCAATTTTTCAATATCCTTGTACGAATAAAAAGCCACACACTCGCCTTCTCCTCCATCTCTACCGGCCCTACCCGTCTCTTGATAATAGCTCTCCAACGATTTGGGAATATCGTGGTGAATCACAAATCGTACATCTGGTTTATCGATACCCATTCCAAAAGCAATAGTTGCAACAATCACATCTACTTCTTCCATAAGGAATTGATCTTGATGAAGTCCTCTAGTCGCAGCATCCATTCCTGCGTGATAAGCTAGCGCACTGATTCCATTTACTTGCAGCAATTCCGCCAGTTGTTCCACTTTTTTTCTGCTCAAGCAATAAATAATCCCTGATTTACCTTTTTGTTTACGGATATACTTAATTATTTCCTTTTCTACATCTTTCTTAGGTCGAACTTCATAATACAAATTATCTCTGTTGAATGACGCCTTATACACTTTAGCGTCTAACATATTCAGATTTTTTTGTATATCTTGTTGAACTTTAGGTGTAGCAGTCGCAGTAAGTGCAATAATAGGCACATTAGATATCGCTTCAAAGATCTCTCTAAGTCTGCGGTATTCTGGTCTAAAATCGTGACCCCATTCTGAAATACAATGCGCTTCGTCTATGGCAAAAAACGATATTTTAACAGAAGTAAAGAAATCAATATTGGCTTGTTTTGTGAGTGATTCAGGAGCAACATAAAGTAATTTAGTCTTACCGGCAGTAATGTCTGATTTTACTTTATTAATATCCGTTTTAGAAAGTGAACTATTCAATACATGCGCCACAGAGTCCTCTTCAGAAACATTTCTAATGGCATCCACTTGATTTTTCATCAAGGCAATAAGAGGAGAAACAATAATTGCAGTTCCTTCTGAAAGTAGAGCAGGCAACTGATAACACATTGACTTACCACCTCCTGTAGGCATTATGACAAACGTATTGTTTCCTGCCAGAATATTTGTAATAATCGCTTCTTGATCACCTCGAAACTTGTCGTATCCGAAGTATTTTCGTAGCGCGCGGTTTAATTCTGTTAATTCACTTACTGCCATATATTTATTGATTTTCTCACTTAAAGATATAAAAAATTAAGAGAACGAAGATAATTAATATAAAAATTACAGCTAATTGAAACGAAAATCATTTTTTAATTGTTAGACAAACAGGGTCTAATTCAAGTCAAATCAGCCGATTATTTGTGACGAATAGAAAATAAAAAGTGCGCAAATGAAACATTTACGCACTATAAATTAACTGTACTATAAAATAGTTGATTATTATATCAACTTGAAAATAAACTATTACCTACTAATTAAGCAAAGCTTTAACGACTTGAGCAATTAACTTTCCATCTGCTTTACCAGCTAATTGCTGAGAAAGTAACCCCATCACCTTACCCATGTCTTTGGGAGAATTTGCTCCTATCTTGTGAATAGCTACTTTGGCAGCCTCTATGATTTCATCCTCTGACATCATTTTCGGCATATAATATTCAATGATCTTTGCTTGAAAAAGCTCTTCATCCGCCAAATCTTGCCTTCCTTGTTCCACGTATAATGTATAAGTGTCCATACGTTGTTTATGCAACTTCATGATGATTTTATTCTCTGTAGCTTCATCTATTTCACCTCCACTACCGGAAGTTGCTTCCAAGAGTAATTTAGATTTAATATCTCTCAACGCTGCGAGCTTTTCTTTCTCTCGCGCTTTCATTGCATCTTTTATATCCTGATTTATTTTTTCTGTAAGACTCATACTTAATCTACATTATCGTGTAAGAAAGAATTTGAACTTCTCAATGAATTCTGATCATCATCGCCTTTTGTTATCTCAAATCGTGATATATTGTCACGTGTTGATGGCGTTTCATCTTCTAAATGAATTTTTCGACGACGGAAAGCAGGCTCTTTCTCTAACTCGGTCAAACCATCAGCGCTTTTAATTTGAGCTGTATACTGCTGAATACGCTCTAATCTTTCCTGTTGTTTGCGTTGCTTTTCCTCAGGAGAAAGTTGATTTTCATAATTTACGCTACTATTATCATCAGCCTCATCTTCTAAGGTGTATTTCTTAATCTCAACTTCTTCTGATTTATCTTCTCTTGCTTCAGTATCCTGGGCTCTATTATCTACGACTTCTTTTTCAACCGCAGGTTGCACCTCCCAATTATAAGTATTTACTGGCTCATCTTTTGGTTCGGATGAATTCGACTTAATAAATGGTTCATCTTTTTGAGTTTCCTCAGAAGTTGATGTAGGTTTTTCAAGTTTATCAGTGATTTCCACCCTTGAATCAGACTCCAATACCTGCACCTTTTTTTCAGGCGCTTTTTCAAAACCCGTAATTGGAGTTTGAGTGAAGCCCGTTGCAATTATCGTAACACTTAATGCGTCCCCTAAAGCTTCATCATAACCATGTCCCCAAATAACATCTGCTGTAGAACCAGCTTCATCTTGAATGTAGTCGGTAATATCAGAAATTTCATCCATTAGCACCTCCTTATCTCCATACGTAATGTTTAACAATACGTATTTCGCGCCTTCGATATCGTTGTCATTCAACAACGGCGAATTTAATGCCTCTTGAACAGCCTTCATTGCTCTATTATCGCCTTCAGCATAAGCAGAACCCATAATTGCGTTGCCAGAGTCTTTCATAACGGTATTCACGTCGTTAAAATCAACGTTAATTGCACCTGTAACAGAAATTACTTCTGCAATTCCTTTTGCTGCAATGGTTAACACGTCATCTGCTTGAGCAAAAGCATTTCCTAACGTTAAATTCCCCGATATTTCACGAAGGCGTTCATTATTAATTACAAGTAAAGTATCTACACTTTCCCTCATATTCGCCAAACCTTCTTCGGCTTGCTGTCTTCTTTTACGTCCTTCAAAGTTAAAAGGAACCGTTACAATTCCAACAGTTAAAATCCCAAGTTCACGAGCTATTCTTGCAATAACTGGCGCAGCTCCTGTCCCCGTTCCACCGCCCATTCCAGCAGTCACAAAAACCATTTTAGTATTTTTAGAAAGCAAATCTCTGATTTCGTCAATATTTTCTGTCGCCGCATTCATTCCGATTTCAGGAATAGATCCAGCTCCACGCCCTTCTGTTAAAGAGGGTCCAAGTTGAATTTTAAATGGTACAGGCGAAATATCAAGCGCTTGACGATCAGTGTTACATACAATAAAGTCAACACCTTTAATACCTTGGTTATACATGTGGTTTACAGCGTTTCCGCCTCCACCTCCAACACCAATTACCTTAATAATTGATGATTGATCTTTAGGGATATCAAATTCCATATTATTTATTTTACAGTTAATATTTAATAGTCTTCTTCAAAAAAGCTTTTTCCTTTCTCTAACAATTTATCGAAAAACGAACCTTTTGTTTTATTGGAGTGACTTTTCACCGAAAGTTGAGAGCGCTCCAAACGTGCTTTCGTTTCAAAACCCTTCATTACTAAACCAACACCCGTTGCGTGCATTGGACTCGTTAGTGCTTCATCAATTAAGGATGTACCCAAGTGTTCGTTGGGATACCCAATGCGTGTATCCATTCCTGTGATATACTCAAAAAGTTGAGTAATATTTTGCAATTCTGCACCACCACCTGTAACAACAATTCCTCCGATAAGTTGCTTTTCGTATCCTGAGTTTTTAATTTCAAAATACACATGTTCAACGATTTCTTCCATTCTAGCTTTAATAATACTAGCTAAATTGCGAATTGAAATCTCTTTTGGTTCACGACCTCTTAAACCAGGGATGCACACCACCTCATTTTCTTGTCCTTCCATGGTGAGCGCACTACCAAATTTTATTTTTAGTTGCTCTGCGTGTCTCTTCATAATGGTGCAGCCTTCCTTAATATCTTCAGTAATAATATTACCTCCGAATGGAATCACAGCTGTATGGCGGATGATATCATCGTGGAAAATCGCAATATCAGTAGTACCTCCACCAATATCCACCAATACAACACCCGCTTCTCTTTCTTCCTTCGAAAGCACAGCCTCCGCACTTGCAAGTGGTTCTAAAATCGTTTCTGCCACTTGAAGACCTGCTTTATTCACGCATTTTTGAATGTTTTTTGCTGCGGCAATTCTACCCGTAATGATATGGAAGTTTGCTTCTAACCTTACCCCAGACATTCCGATAGGATCCTTAATTCCTTGCTCATTGTCAATAATGTATTCCTGTGGCAAAACATGGATAATCTCCTCTCCAGGTTCCATCACCAGTTTATACATGTCTTCAATTAACGCATCAATATCAGATTGAGAAATTTCTTCACTTGTATTCGTTCTTGTATAAATCCCTCGGTGTTGGATACTGCTAATATGTTGACCAGCAATACCGACATTTACCACACCAATAGTCAACTCTCCTTCAATTCGATCTTGTGCTTCTTGAACAGCCGCCTTGATAGATTGTACTGTTTTTTCAATGTTAGAAACCATACCACGCATCACACCCAGCGATTCGGTTTTACCCATCGATAAAATTTCTATTTTACCATGCTCGTTTTTGCGTCCAACAATACAAGCAATTTTCGTGGTTCCAATATCTAGCCCTACAACTATTTCTGACATGTCTTTATTTTTTCTTTGCAACTATTTGATCCTTAAATTTCAAATTTACCGTGTGGTATTTACCCCAACCTTCATAAGGAATTACTTCTTTGTAGAATGTGGTTAATTTGTTAAATTTTTCAACCACTTCGTCGTATGAAGTAGCATTCCCTAAAATGATTTTATGATACCCTATTCTCGGAATTAAGATAAATCCATCTTCTTCGGAATAATGCATTTGCACAATAAGAGCATCATAAAACGCACTATTACAAACATACTTTGAAATCAAATAACTATCACGTAAAGGTGAGATAGTTATCAAACTGTCATTGTTAATTATTTCTCTGGTTCTTCTTCCGTTCCAGTGATTTGATTTTAAGCCCGTTACAGACAGTATCCTCGGTCGTATACCTGACGTTACCCACATTGCTTTTCCTCGACTATCAATATAGAACTGATCGCTGTCCTCTGGAATAACGCGCAATATCGGTTTTCTCAACAGCACATCTAAGTGCCACCTTCCACTTAACTCCATGAAAACCTGTACTTTTTCAATTTCATTGAGTGCCAGCAGGTAAGACTCAATTTGTTTTAAATCAACATTTTTTCGCTGAATACTATCGTAATATAAATTAGTACTTTTCAAGGCTTGAATCAACTCCATTTCATTTAACAATGCAATAGAATTTTGAGTATCCAAATGCACTGTGGGACGATGTAAGTACTTTTCTTGCTGTTGTTTTCGAGAATAAAACCACAAGGTCACGCTGGACACACAAATGACTATGAGCATCACTATTTTAATCCATTTTCTCATGACAACAGATTTTTAATCGGTTCTATACATTGATCAATATTTCCCGCTCCTATCGTTAAAATAACTTCATTTTCAGAAACAGAAAGCCGCTCCAACAAACTTAACTGGTCTACTAATTCTTTATTCGAGTGATTGATCTTTTCAATGAGCACCTCACTTGAAACACCCTCGATTGGCTTTTCCCTTGCTGGATAAATCGGTAACAACATCACCTTATCTAATTGACTTAATTCCAACGCAAAATCATCCATAAAATCTTTTGTTCGAGAGAAAAGATGGGGTTGAAAAACTCCTGTGATTTTTCGATTCGGATAAAGCATACGAACCGAACTAATGAGTTGTTTGATAGCTGACGGATGATGGGCATAGTCATCTATAAAAATAAGCTCATCGGATTTAATATGATACTCAAACCTTCGCTTCACTCCTTCAAATGAAGCCAACCCTTTTCGGATTTGTTGTTCTGTCAATCCTATATTTACTCCCAAAGCAATTACTGCTGTAGCGTTTTCGGCATTATGAAACCCAGGTATACCTAACTCTATATTTTTCCAACGTCCCAACGGAGTTTCTACATCAAAGCTGAATGTTTCATTTTCAAAATAGTGATTCAGGATTTTATATTGATTATCATCATGCTCAGCAATTCCATAACGAATAATTTTCGCTATTCCTTGAACATCCACAGAATTTTCTACAACCAATATTCCCTCTTGCACCACTTTCTTGCTGTAATCATTAAAAGCCTGTTTCAGTTCCTCATGATTATCATAAATATCTAGGTGATCTGCATCAGTAGAAGTAATAATAGACGCATAAGGAGAAAGGTGTAAAAACGATCTATCAAATTCGTCCGCCTCAACAATAATCCATTTCGGATCTGAATGCAACAACAAGTTTGACTGAAAATTTGTACTTATTCCACCAAGAAAAGCGGTACATGGAATATTATTACAATTTAAAACATGCGCTAAAAGTGTTGATGTGGTTGTTTTTCCATGCGTCCCAGCCACTGCTAAACAAGGAGAATTTTTACTAATAATTCCCAGTAACTCCGCTCGTTTGATTAACGTATAGTTTTGTGAAATCAAAAATTGATACTCTTCGTGTTCTTTAGGAATAGCGGGAGTGTAGACGATAAGCGTTCGTTCCTTAGAAGAAAAATGATTAACCACTTCATTACCTGTATCGTTGTAAGAAACCGAAATCCCTTCATTTACTAAAGCTTTAGTAAGATGTGTTTCTGTTTTGTCATAGCCCAACACACGAAAACCCTGTGAATGAAAATAGCGCGCAAGAGCAGACATTCCAATACCCCCAATACCTAGAAAATATAACACCTCAATGTTTTCTAATTTCATACTGCTATTTTACTAACGATACAATCGTTTCAACAATTTTCTCTGCTGCACTTGGTGCCGCCATCTCTTTAATGTTTTTACTTAAATTATTCAATAGTTCCTGATTTTGAATCGTATCTAGCATCGTAGGGACTAATTTTTCTTGGCCTTCAATATCAGGAATAAGTATCGCCGCATCCTTAGAAGATAACGCCAATGCATTTTTTGTTTGGTGGTCTTCCGCTACATTCGGAGAAGGAATCAAAATAGCAGGCTTTTCAACTAAGGTCAGCTCAGACACAGCAATTGCCCCTGCACGAGACACGACCAAGTCAGCGCATGCGTAAGCGAAATCCATCCTACTAATGAATTGTGTAAACACTATGCCATCTAGATTAGTGTTCTTTAACTCCACTTTCAACGATTCAAATTGTGTTTTTCCAGTTTGCCAAATAAGTTGAACTTGTTTTTCTTGAAAAATTTTCAATTTCGTTTTCAAGCAATTATTTAAGCTCTGTGCACCTAAACTTCCACCTATAACCAATATGGTTTTCTTAGATGAGTCCAATTTAAAAAAGGAAAAAGCCTCTACTCGTTTATCCTTAATATTAACCATTTCTTCACGCACAGGGTTTCCTGTAAATACAATTTTCTCTTTCGGAAAAAACTTTTCCATGCCCTCATAAGCAACACAAACCTTCGCAACTTTATCACCAAGTAATTTATTGGTTTTACCTGCAAATGAGTTTTGTTCCTGTATCAATGTTGGAATCTTCAGCATCGTTGCCATTTGCAAAGTAGGTCCACTAGCATAACCTCCAACCCCAATTACTACTTCTGGTTGAAACTTTTTGATTATACGATAAGCTAAAAACAAAGACTTCGCAATTTTCCAGGGGAGCAGGAAATTTGAAAAACTTAATTTTCGTTGGAATCCGCGAATAGGAAGACCTTTAATCACATACCCTGCGGCAGGAACCTTTTCCATTTCCATTTTACCCACTGCTCCAATAAAAAGAATATCTATATCAGGAAATTTCTTTTTAAGTGTATTTGCTATGGCTATAGCTGGAAAAATATGACCACCTGTTCCTCCTCCTGAAATAATTACTTTTTTCATTTTCTTTTAGTTTATGGTACTTGAACTAGGATCTTTTACAACCTTATTGTCCGGTTCATTATTTTTTCTAGCAATACTTTGTACAATTCCCAAACTGATACAGCTCATTATCATAGCTGAACCACCCATAGCCAAAAACGGCATATTTTGACCAGTCACAGGAATCAATCCAGTACAAACCATCATGTTAATACTTGCTTGCGAAAGAATAATGAGGCCTATTCCTATACATACAAAAGTTTCAAACATTTTACTCGCATTGAGTCCAACCCTTAAAATCCTGTAAAAAAGAATTAGATATAAGAAAATTAAACCATAGGCTAAAAACAAACCAAACTCTTCTACAAAACTGGCAAAGTAAAAATCGGCATACGCTTCAGGTAGGTACTGTTTTAATTTACCGTTACCCACACCAACTCCGAAATAACCACCGTTATGAATCGCTAATTCTGCATTAATTGACTGTGCATTGTTTACGACTTCCACATTCTCACCGTAGGCCTTAAAAAAACGACTCATCCATGTATCAAATCTTGGCAGCAAGTTTAATGCAGGCACAGCTAAATGAATAAGAATAACTATACCCAAAAGCGCCAACCCACTTCCTATTGTAATTGCTAATTTGGAAATAGGAACCCTACCGATAAATAACAAAACAACTGAAATCAAAAACAAAATAGCAGCGGTAGAAAAGTTGTCTTTCGCAATTAATCCAACGATAATAATAATGGGAAGCATCAGTGGTAAAAAACCTTCTTTCCAATTATCTAGCAACTGTTCTTTGAGTACTAGCGTTCGCGATAAATAAATTAACAGTGTAAGTCTAGCTAAGTCCGAAGTTTGGAAAGTCAGACCAATAATCGGAACCCTTACCCAACGGGAGGCCTCGTTTACTCGAACACCAAAAAAGAAGGTAAAAATTAGAAGACCAATACTCAAATACAAAGCGAACTTCGAGAGTTTGCTTACATATTTTGGATCTTGTTTGTGAATCCAAAACATAGCCAAAAACCCTAAAAGAATGTAAATGAAATGTTTTGAAAGATATGAAAAAGGACTTCCACCTTCTGTTTTCACCAAAATAGGGATGAAGCTATAAACACTCAAAATAGAGATAGCCAAAAACAGCAAAGTAATAATCCAAATTACAGGATCACCTTTTAAATATGTAAGGTATTGTTTCAATGCGTCAAATCAAATTTACAGCGAACGAACGGCTTGTTTAAATTGTCTTCCTCTGTCTTCGTAATTATCGAATAAATCAAAACTTGCACACGCTGGTGAAAGCAATACCGTTTCGTCTTTTTTTGCAAGGCGATAAGCATACACCACTGCTTCCAAAGCCGATTTCGCTTCGTAAATATTTTCGATATGATCTCTAAAGCTTTCAACAATTTTTTGGTTCTCTACTCCCAAACAAATGATTGCTTTGACTTTATCTTTAACTAAAGGCAACAACTCTTCATAATCATTTCCTTTATCCACTCCTCCAGCAATCCAAACTGTTGGTTTCTCCATGCTTTCTAATGCATACCATGCTGCATTGATATTGGTTGCTTTAGAATCGTTGATAAATTCAATTCCATTGACTTTAGCAACAAATTCTAATCGGTGCTCTACATTTGTAAAATCCGAAAGACTCTCTCTGATACTTTCTTTACGAATATCTAATAATCGACCTGCAATTCCAGAAGCTAAGGAGTTTTGCACGTTGTGTCTGCCTTTTAAGGCTAATTCATGAATAGACATAGTTAATTTGTTTTTTATTGTTATTGTTATTTGTTCCTGATTTAAATACCCTCCCATTTCTTGTAGATTCTCAAGTGAAAATGCGGCACAACGGCTATTGGGCGGAAACCGTTTAAGTTGTTTTAGTATCTCTTTATCATCGGCATTATAAATGAACCAATCATCTTTCGTTTGATTCTGATGAATACGCATTTTAGCAGCTCCATAGAGGTCCATGGAATAATTGTAGCGGTCTAAATGGTCTGGTACTATATTCAGTAGAATAGCAATATCCGCTTTAAATTCAAACATGTCCTCCAATTGAAAACTACTTAATTCCAACACATAAACAGAAGCATTTTCCTCTAAAATTTGTCGAGCAAAAGATTGTCCTACATTTCCACCAATCGAGTTCTCAATTCCTCCTTTTTTCAGCACATGATGTACTAAATGTGTGGTAGTTGTTTTTCCATTACTTCCCGTGATAGCAATTATTTTAGCATCTGTATACCGACTCGCAAATTCAATTTCTCCAATTACACGTATTCCTTGAGATACAAAAGACTGAATCAATTCACTTGCGTTTGAAATCCCTGGACTTTTTATGATTTCTTTCCCTTTCGTCAATTGATCCATGGAGTGTTTTCCTTCTTCGTAAGAAATAGCATTGTCCTCCAATTCCTTTTTGAAGCGTGGCTTTATATTTCCTGCATCAGAAACAAACACATGATACCCTTTCGATTTCGCCAAAAGAGCAGCACCTACCCCACTTTCACCGGCACCCAAAATTGCAATATGTCGAAGGTTTTCCTGCAAGGTATTATCTCAATTTAAGTGTTACAATCGTAATTACTGCGAGTAAGATTCCCACAATCCAAAAGCGCGCAACAATTTTGGCTTCGTGTAATCCTTTTTTCTGATAATGATGGTGTAGCGGAGCCATTAAAAAGATACGCTTTCCCTCTCCGTATTTTCGTTTTGTCAATTTAAAATAAGCAACCTGCATAATAACGGAAAGGTTTTCAATCAAGAAAATACCGCACAATACAGGAATCAATAGTTCTTTTCGAATAGCAATGGCAAAAACAGCAATAATTCCACCTATAGCTAAACTTCCTGTATCCCCCATGAAGACCTGTGCAGGATAAGCATTAAACCACAAAAACCCAATACAAGCCCCAACAAAAGCGGCAATAAAAATCACCAATTCTTCTGCAAAAGGAATATACATAACATCCAAATAGTCGGCAAATCGTACGTGAGAACTCACATATGCCAGTACCGCCAGTGCTATCCCGATTATGGCGGATGTTCCAGTTGCTAAACCATCTAATCCGTCGGTCATATTTGCCCCGTTTGAAACAGCAATGACAATAAAAATCACAATCGGAATAAATAAAATCCAACCCCACGATTTTGCGTTTCCAAGAAACCAATTGTAGTTGATTTCATTGTTTTTGACAAAAGGAATTGTGGTTGTCATATCTCTGGTTTCAATCCATTGAAATCCTTTTAACTCTTCCGTTTTAGAATGTTGGCTCGTTACAAATCGCTCACCTTCTTGTAATTGATACGTTTCACTGACCTTTTTATGCACTTTTACATCCGGATGAAAAAATAACATTGCACCAACAATCACCCCAACACCAATTTGACCGATTACTTTGAATTTACCAGCCAATCCTTTTTTGTTCTTTTTAAACACTTTGATATAGTCGTCGAGAAAACCAATAAAACCGAGCCAGATAGTTGCGATAATCATGGTAATCACATACACATTATCTAATTTAGCAAAAAGTAAAGTAGGCACTAGAATCGCTGCAAGAATTATAAGTCCACCCATTGTTGGGGTACCTTCTTTTTCCTTTTGACCTTCCAGTCCAAGATCTCTAACAGTTTCACCAACTTGCATCCGCTTAATCAACTGAATCAAACGCTTTCCAAAAAGAATTGAAATAATCAATGAAAAAATTAACGCCATTCCTGATCGAAATGAGATGTATTGAAACACACCTGCTCCAGGCATTCCAATTGAGTCGAGATATGTAAATAAATAGTACAACATTATTTTGATAGTTTTAGTAAGATTTCTTTCGCTATTTCTAAATCGTCAAAGTCGTGTTTAACACCATTAATTTCTTGATACGTTTCATGACCTTTACCCGCTATGAGTATGATGTCGTTACTCTCCGCATTACTAATGGCTTGTTTAATGGCCTCTCTGCGATTACTATTACTTGTGGTTTTTTTATAATGCACACCACTCACACCCGCCATCATATCCTCAATAATCACTTCTGGGTCTTCGGTTCTTGGATTATCGGATGTAAGAATAACAGTATCACTGTATTCACAAGCAATCGCTGCCATAGTGGGTCTTTTCGTTTTATCTCTGTCACCGCCGCATCCTACCAAGGTGAATACTCTTTCATTTCCGGTACGAATATTAGAAATAGTACTTAATACATTTTCCAAAGCATCAGGAGTATGAGCGTAATCCACAATTACCACTATACCTGTTTCACTTCGGTGATATTCAAAACGTCCTTCAACAGATTCTAACGTACTTATGATTCGAAGTACTTCAATCGTATTTTCCGTTAACACTTCTGCAATGGCGTATACTAACAGTATATTATAGGCATTAAAATCTCCTATTAGTCGCGTATACAACTCCGTTCCTTGAACTTGAAGTACTAATCCAGTAAATTGATTTTCAAGCACTTTTGCTTTGTATTCAGCCATACTTTTGAGTGCATACGTATGAACTTTTGCTCTCGTATTTTGCACCATTACAGTGCCGTTTTTATCGTCGATATTTGTAAATACGCGCGCTGATTTTGGTAAATCATCAAAAAATTTCTTTTTCACATGAATGTACTCCTTAAATGTATTATGGTAATCCAAATGTTCGTGGGTAATATTAGTAAACCCACCAACAGCGAAATACAGTCCTCCAATTCTTTTCTGATGAATGGCATGTGAACTTACTTCCATAAAGCAATGTGTGCACCCTTGCTCTACCATTTCATTGAGTAATTGATTTAGCACTAAAGGGTCTGGGGTAGTATGTTGCGTCGGGATTTCCTTATTGTTTATTTTATTTACGACCGTTGAAATTAAACCCACGCTATAATCCATTCTTCTGAACAACTCAAAAAGTAAAGTGGTAGTAGTAGTTTTTCCATTTGTTCCCGTAATACCAACAAGCTTTAGTTTTTTGCTTGGTTCATCGTAGAAGTTGTTAGCAATCATTGCCAACGCATCGTTAGCATCTTTAACTGCAATATAATTAATTGATTCCGTTCTCTTTGCAGGTAATTTCTCACACACCACAACTGATGCTCCATTCTGAATTGCTTTTTCTATAAAGTCATGCCCATCTGAGACAGACCCTTTAATAGCAATGAATAAACTATTGTTTTGAGCCTTTCTAGAATCGAATGTAATATGATTGATTTCAATATCTGTTGAACCTATTACTTCCGTTATAGACACATTATATAATATATCTCTCAATTTTTTCATATCGCTCGTAATTCTATTTCAATTTGTGCTCCAGGTGTTACTACTTGACCCGCAGGAATAGACTGCTTGCTAACAACACCATAACCATTCACTTTAACATGTAACCCTACACTTTCTAAAAGATATAAAGCGTCCCTCAACCCCATTCCTACGGCGTTGGGGACATAGTTTTTGTCGATCTCTTTTCCGTAAAAGTGAACTGTGTTATCTTTCGTTTTGGTATTCACCCAATCTTGAGGTCCTGAAAACTTCTTTTGAATTTGAAATGCGTTTAACACTTCATTCAAATCCATTCTGTTTCCATTAAATGTCGTCGGTACAGAGACAATAGGTTTTTTCTCATTTACTGCTTTGTGGTACTCTAAACTTGTAGCGTAAACTTTGTTGGCAATTGCAGAAAATACTGTTCCACTCACTGTTGCACCATAAATATCATCGGTAGGGGCTGCAATTACAACAATACAAGAGTATATAGGATCATTAGCAGGAAAATAGCCAGCAAAAGAAGCGATATGTTTCTTTTCGTTTTTCTCACCATAACCCTTATTCTGATTAGCAATTTGGGCAGTCCCAGTTTTTCCAGCTGTCGTAAAAAAAGTTGATTTCAAGTTTTTACCTGTACCATTAATCATTACTCCCTCAAGACATGATTTAAGAATATCCAACGTAGGCTGACTACAAATTTTTTCCCTCAACACTATAGGATCATACGTTTCAATCACACGACTTCCCTGTTTCACATGCGAAATAAATTGAGGTTTCATATACTTCCCATCATTTGCTACCGCATTGTAATACGCCAACATCTGAAGTGGAGTCAATTGAAATTCATAACCAATAGACAACCATGCTAATGATCCACCCCACCAAGATGGGTCTCCAGGCTTAGAGTATCTCGGTTCTTGTTCCCCAGCTATATCTACACCAGTCTTCTCTGTCAAACCGAAAGAAGCAATACGTTCCAAATATTTCTCAGGATTACTTCGGTAACTATTAAATATCACTTTAGATATCACATTTGAAGAAACTTCAAATGCTTCTTTAATCGTGATTTTACCATAGCCCCATTTTTTTGAATCTGTCAACTCATTTTCGTAAAACTGGTATTTACCGACGGCGTTCACCGTATCGTTTATATTTATTTTATTATCCTCTAATGCGGCCATTAAAGACGCTAACTTAAAAGTAGAGCCCGGTACTTCTCTTGTCCCTACCGCATGATTAAAAGACTCGTAATATTCGCCATCATTTCCTTCTTGTAAATTAACCATAGCCTTTACGAAGCCCGTTTTTACATCCATTACAATAGCACAACCATAACGACCGCCCTTACTTTTAAGCTGTCTTTCGAGTTCCGTATGAGCCACCTCCTGAATATCCTTGTCAATACTCGTAATTAAGTCATATCCATCAACAGATTCTCTTACAACCGTACCTGTAGGTTTCCATGAATTTGAAATGCGTTGTTCAATAATTTCACCGGGTTGGCCAGCCAATAAATAATCATATGCTCCTTCAATCCCCACAAATAACGTATCGTTTGCTCTCGGTTTCACATATCCTAATGTTCTACGAAGTAATTCGTCGTGTGGTCTTTTGCGAACAATCGTTGCCTTATTATCAATAATACCACCATTAAAACGTCCTAAGTTGAATATCGGGAAAGTCCTTAACTCCTTGCGAATTTCGTTAGTTACACCTTTTTGAATCAATACGTACCTTCTCTTTTTAGCCCTAGCATCTCTGAGATACATTTCAAATTCAGACTTAGTCTTAGAAGGAAACAATTCTGCTAATTTCACACTTAAACCCGCAATATTGTCATTCCAAATTTTTTCATCTACAGTCATAGGATCCATGTAGATATCATAAAAAGCAACTGAAGTTACAAGCGGACTTAAATTCTTATCTAAAATCTCTCCGCGTCGAGAAGGAGTTTGTGCAGAACGTTGTTCAATTTTTTTTGATGCGCTTGAAAATATATTTTCTCTTCCATCAACAACGATACTAAAACTTTTCACTGTCACTATTAGCATTAAAATGACAACCATAAAGTAGATCAAGTACACACGTAATATGACAGACTTAGGCACGTTCATTCTTCTTCGTTTTTAATGCGAATAATTTTAGTTGGATTAACCGTTTCTTTAAGTCCAATAGGGGCTAACTTCTCAATCAGTTCGGTTCTTCTCGTCATTTCCTCAAGTTTGGCTTTTGACTCAACGTAGTCAGCAGTTATTTGACCAAGCTCTTCCTCTGTGCGCTTAATATCGGAAGCTAATTGATTTACATAATACCCTTTACTCACCATGAGTATGAGCAGAAAAATAAAAAAGAAGATATACGCCAAGTTATTTAACACAAATTCCTTTGTAAGGAAATCACCATTCATAATTTGAACGATAGTTTGCGAGTTTTTTTGTCCATCCGTGTTTGAAGAAAAAAAGCTTTTTCTCTTTTTCTTCGCGCGCTTGGATTTTTTCTTTTTCCCTGAGCCATCATCTTTATGTATGAATACATTATCCTTCATTTCTAACAGCTATTCTGAGTTTTGCGCTTCGAGAGCGAGGGTTAATTTTCAACTCCTCTTCGGATGGTGTTATTGGCTTTCTTACTACCTCATTAAAGGGCTTAATAATGTTCCCGTAAAAATCCTTTTCGATTGAACCATCTAAACTTCCACGTTTCATAAAGTTTTTCACTAGTCTGTCCTCCAAAGAATGGTAGGACATAACTACTAAACGCCCACCCGGTTTTAACACGTCGACACTTTGGAGTAGCAACTGCTCCAAAGCATTCATTTCATTATTGACTTCAATACGTATCGCTTGAAAAACTTGAGCAAAAAATTGATTTTCTTTCTTACGTGGAGCTAGTGGAGCCAAGACAGTTAACAAGTCCCCAGTAGTTTTTATTTTTTTGCGTTGACGCTCAAAAACGATACGCTCCGCTGTCCTGCGTGGCGATTTTATTTCTCCATATTTCCCAAGTAGAGTTGTTAAATCAAGAGCATCGTATTCATTTACAATATGAAAAGCAGATTTTTCATTCGACGGATTCATACGCATATCCAGCGGTTGATCAGATCGAATACTGAAACCCCTTTCAGGCATATCAAATTGATGAGATGAGACACCTAAATCTGCCAAAATTCCATCTACTTGATCAATTCTCAGCAATCTCAAATTATTTTGAAGAAAAGAGAAATTGTTGGCGACAAGAGTAAAGTTGTCAGCCTGCCATGCATTTTGTTGCGCTGCTGGATCTTGATCAAAAGAAATTAGTCTCCCTGTCGTTAATCGATCGAAAATAGCCTTAGAATGCCCCCCGCCTCCAAAAGTCACATCTACATAAGTTGCTTCTGGAGAAATATCGAGGCCATGCAAACATTCAGAAAGCATCACAGGAACATGGTATGTATTATCGTTATTCGTTTTCATTCCCCAAATCACCCATTACTTCTTCTGCCAAATCAGCAAAATCAGCCATGCTTGCCTCGATAGTTTCGAAGTATTTCGATTTGTCCCAGATTTCAATGCGATCATTGTAAGCAATCAACATCGCTTCCTTGGACAGCCCAATACGATTCAAATGTGTTGAAGGGATCAGAACTCTTCCCGCATTATCCAAAGCAATATCTTTAGCTCCTTGATGGAATAAACGGTAAAACATCCTGTTCTTGGGCTTAAAAAGATTCATTCTACTAAGCTTGGCACTTAATTTTTCCCACTCATTCATAGGATAAAGCGTCAAACACTCTTCAAAGCCTTTATTCAACATAAATTTTTCTTGAGCAGCAGGAGATAGTTGCCTTCTCAAGTGAGAAGGAAACATGAAACGCCCTTTAGCGTCCAGTTTAACCTCGTATTCTCCTACTAATCCTGGCATAACATTAAATAATGGGTAAAATTAATGAGAAAATCCCACTTTTTACCACTTTTTTACCATTGTTGAAAACTTATTACGCAGTACAACTAAATAAGGTTACAAAATAATTTCAAAATAGCAGGCAAATTAAAGGTTATAGCAATATAATCAACAAGTGGTAAAAAGTGGTAAAAATAAAAAGTGTTGAAAACTAGTTTTAACACACAATAGTTGCACTCAAAAAAAATAGATGGTTTTTATCAAAATAAACTAGTTAATATTGTTTGTTTTCATCTTTTTTACGTAATATTGCACCCCGATTTTGGTGAAGATAATAAGTATAAAGTCATGGATTTAATAAAAGAAGTTCAAAAGGATTTAGTGGAAATGCGCGAATTGCCTGCGTTTGGAGCTGGAGATACAGTGGCGGTATCCTATAAAATTAAAGAAGGTGAAAAAGAACGTATTCAGCAGTTTCAAGGTGTTGTTCTGCAGCGCAGAGGATCAGGTGCAACAGAAACGTTCACTGTAAGAAAAATGTCTGGAAACATTGGTGTGGAGAGAATTTTTCCAATTGCTTCGCCATTTATTGATGAAATTAAAGTGCTCAAGAAAGGTAGAGTTAGAAGAGCTAGAATCTTCTACTTTAGAGGAAGAACAGGTAAAGCTGCGAAAATTAAAGAAAAAAGATATTTTAAATAATCTAATAGTTTTAAAGGGTCGCAAATGCGACCTTTTTTTATGCCATGGATCGAAAAACAATCGTACATTTATTTTTCATTGTCTTTTTAACAAGTATTCTTTTTTCATGCTTGGAGGATCGTTCATGCGAATATGGAGAAGCTATAAGACCTTACTTTTCTTCCGTTGGAATAGACATATCTCATCATCAAGGCGAAGTAAATTGGGAGGATGTATTTGGACAGTTCTCGGATGAATGTGCGATTCATTTTGTCTACTTAAAAGCAACAGAAGGCGAAACACTGGTTGACACAAAATGGTATACCAATCGAAATGAACTAATCGCCCTAGACATTCCTCATGGCGCTTATCATTTTTACCGATTTGAAGTTGATCCCAAAAAGCAAGCTCAACATTTTTTAGCGAATTATCAACCACGAAAAAACGATTTACCACCCGTTTTAGATGTAGAAATAGACTACGCTGAAAAAAGAGAAGAAATGACCCAATCCATTTTAACCTGGTTACAAAAAGTGGAAAATCTTACGGGAGTAAGACCTATTATCTACACATCTTATTACATGTATAAGGACTGGATGAAAGATTCATTTCCGGATTACCGTTTTTGGGTAGCTGGATACGATTTAAATTATATGCCCTATATTTTGCGGGATGATCAAATTATTCACTGGCAATATACAGACGATGCTAACCTTATCAATCACCGAAGAATAAAAATAGATTTAAACGCTTCAAAAATTGAGTTTTAAATACTTTTACATTATTTGTATTAAGCACTATAGAATTAAGAGGATATCTTTTTATCTTCGTAGCTCAAATAAATTTAGCTAGTCATGACAAAAACAGCTTTGAAGGCAAAACCTAAAAAAAACACCATAGATAAAAGCATTATCAAAGAAGGCTTGCGCTTAATGTGCACTGCAAAAACATTGGCAGAAAAATACGAAGCCCACAAAGAGGTTACTAGTAAGTATGTACACGCCACATCTCGCGGACACGAGGCTATTCAATTGGCTTTAGGCATGCAGCTAAAACCTCAAGATTGGGTCTCTCCCTATTACAGGGATGATAGTATTCTTCTAGGAATGGGTATCACTCCTTATGAATTGATGTTGCATATTTTCGCAAAAAAAGACGAGCCTTTTTCAGGAGGTAGAACTTACTACTCTCACCCTTCATTGAATAGGGACGATATGCCTAAAATACCTCATCAATCCTCAGCAACAGGTATGCAAGCTATTCCTACTACTGGGGTAGCAATGGGTATTCAGTATAAAGAAAAAGAAGGGTTGGCGGAAGATTACAATGGTGAAAACCCAGTTGTGGTTTGTTCAATTGGTGATGCTGCATGTACAGAAGGTGAATTTTCTGAAGCTTTACAGATGGCTGCATTAAAGCAGTTTCCGATAATTTACTTAGTACAAGATAACAATTGGGACATCTCTGCCAATGCAGAAGAAACAAGAGCTCAAGACATCACACATTACGCTAAAGGATTTAAAGGAATTGAAGTTCGCACCATAGATGGTAGTGATTTTGAAGCTTCGTACTCAACTATGAGAGAAGTTATAGAAACGATTCGAAAAGAACGAAGGCCCTTTTTAATTCATGCGAAAGTACCTTTACTTGGTCACCATACTTCTGGTGTTCGTAAGGAATGGTACCGAGATGATTTAGAGGAACATGCTACTCGCGACCCTTATCCCAAAATAATTGATTTAGCAAAAGCTGCAGGAATAACAGAGGATGAGATTTTAGCGATAGAAACTGAATTAAAAAAGGAGATTGATGAAGTGTATGAAAAAGCAAAAGTTGCTCCGGATCCTACAGTTGAGTCTTTAACCGATCATTATTTTGCACCAACACCCATTACAGAAGAAGTTGGAGAGCGTACACCTGCTGGAAAGAAAAAAACAGTAATGGTGGACTGCGCATTATTCGCTGTACGTGAGTTAATGAAAAAACATCCAGAAGCCTTGTTATATGGTCAAGATGTTGGGGGACGGTTAGGGGGTGTCTTTCGTGAGGCTGCAACTTTAGCTCAAACTTTTGGTGACAACCGAGTTTTCAACACTGCGATTCAAGAAGCTTTTATCATTGGTAGTACTGTAGGAATGTCAGCAGTTGGATTAAAGCCAATTGTAGAGGTTCAATTTGCAGATTATATCTGGCCAGGACTAAACCAATTGTTTTCAGAACTCAGTAGAAGTTGTTACCTATCCAATGGGAAATGGCCGGTTAGTTCTGTTATTCGTGTTCCTATTGGAGCGTACGGTTCAGGAGGACCTTACCATTCTTCTAGTGTAGAGTCTGTAGTGACAAACATTCGCGGAATCAAAGTTGTATATCCTTCTACTGGAGCTGACTTAAAAGGCTTGATGAAAGCTGCTTTTTACGACCCTAATCCTGTTGTGATTTTAGAACATAAAGGACTTTATTGGTCTAAAATCCCGGGTACAGAAGGAGCAATGTCTGTAGAGCCAGACGAAGACTATGTTGTACCCATTGGAAAAGGACGCGTCGTTGAATTAGCGGATGAAGAAGCTATCGCAAATAACGAAAGCTGTGCAATTATAACCTATGGAAGAGGAGTATATTGGAGTTTAGAAGCAATGAAAAATCATTTAGGAAAAGTAGAACTTATTGATTTGCGTTCATTGAGTCCTATTGACCATGATTTAATCTATCAAACAGTTAAAAAACACAATAAAGTAATGTTGGTAACCGAAGAATCAATTGAGTCCTCGTTTACTTTAGGTATTGCTGGGAAAATACAAAGAGATTGTTTTGAGTTCTTAGATGCACCCATCGAAATTGTAGGATCTATTGATACTCCTGCGATTCCTTTGAATAGTGATTTAGAATTCGCTCTTTTACCGAATGGAGAAAAAGTAGAAATAGCGCTTGCACGACTTTTGAATTACTAGTAATTCAATCACATAAAAAAAAGAGATGTCACGTGACATCTCTTTTTTTATGTGATATTCTGATTCAATGATTTTTTAGACTAATTCAAAATAGCAGCTATACCCGGAAGCGTTTTCCCCTCTAAGTACTCAAGCATCGCACCACCACCAGTAGAAACGTAACTTACTTGGTCGCTTAAATTGAATTTATTAATCGCTGCAACAGAGTCTCCTCCACCAATTAAAGAAAAAGCCCCCTTTTTTGTTGCTGCTGCAATACTTTGAGCGATTGCAATTGTTCCTTGACTAAATTTTTCCATTTCAAAAACTCCCATAGGACCATTCCAAAGAATCGTTTTAGAGTTTTCAATAACAGATTTAAAGTTTTTCACTGATTCTGCAGCGATATCTAACCCCATCCACCCATCGGGAATTCGCGAAATAGCTGAAGTTTTCGTTGTAGCTTGTTCAGAAAACTCATCAGCAATAATAGTATCAACAGGTAAATTAATGGTTACATTTTTTTCAACCGCCTTCGCTAGAATTTCTTTTGCCACAGAAAGAAAGTCTTCTTCTACTAAAGAGCTTCCAATTTCTCCGCCTTGAGCTTTTATGAAAGTATAAGCCATTCCTCCTCCTATAATAAGGTGATCTACACTGTTTAAAAGTTGCTCTATAATACCGATTTTAGAACTTACTTTTGCACCACCAACAATAGCCGTTACTGGTTTTTCAGGATGATGCAATACTTTATCCACACTTTCTATTTCACTCGCTAAAAGCTTTCCAAATACCTTTTTATCTTGAAAAAATTCGGCAATAATAGCGGTTGAGGCGTGTGCACGATGAGCGGTTCCGAATGCATCATTTACATAAATATCCCCATGTTTACTTAATTTCTCAGCAAATAGTTTATCGCCATTGGTTTCTTCCTTGTGAAAACGAAGATTATCCAACAGCACGACTTCCCCTGCAGGAAGGTCTTTGGTCAATTCAAAAGCTTCATCCGAAATGCAATCCCCACCAAAAATAACTGAAGTCCCAAGTAGACCTTCCAAATGGTCACACAAATGAACCAATGACAAATCTTTTTCATACCCCTCTTTAGGCCTGCCTAGATGTGACATTAAAACCACACTACCATTATTCTCTAAAACATACTTAATTGTAGGAAGCGTAGCCTGAATTCTCGTGTCGTCTGTAATTTTAAGCGAACTATCCGATTGTTTTTCAAGTGGTACATTAAAATCAACTCTAATCAATGCCCTTTTGTTATCAAAACTTTTGTCTTCTATACGCTTCATTTTTTTTGGAGTTATTTGTTGTGAGGCAAAAATAAATGAATTGATGGATTCCAAACATGATATTTATCATAAAATAAGTAGCTAATTGTAACATTAATCAATTCTAACTACAATTCAAAAAGAAAAGCATGGCGATTAACTTAAAAATCATTATATTTGTTACAATCCTTAAAGGAGAACTTATGCAATATACAAATATTCGATTCGACAAGAATCACAATGTAGAATTCTACAAAACACTTCAAAAAAGAGTTAGAGGTTATTTCAAAGAAAACAATATCACGCGTTATGGAGATTGGAGAATGGTGTTAAAAACCATCGTAATGCTTTTGACCTACTTATTGCCTTTCGTTTTAATTTTAACTGTATTAGAAAATAGTTGGTTGGTATTCCTGATGTGGGTGATAATGGGTGTTGGAATGGCCGGAGTGGGTTTGTCTATTATGCACGATGCTAATCACGGTGCTTACTCAAAAAATAAAAAAGTAAATTCTTTCGTTGGATATGTGCTATATTTAACAGGAGGAAGTGACGCAATGTGGAGAATACAGCACAATGTACTTCATCACACTTACACGAACGTAACAGGAATGGATGAAGACATAGATCCTGGAAAAGTGATGCGTTTTAGCCCACATGAAAAACGATATAACATGCACAAGTACCAACATATTTATGCTTGGTTTTTGTATGGATTAATGACTATCATGTGGATTACAGTGAAAGATTTCAAACAATTATATCGTTACAAGAAAATGGGGCTTACTCAAACACAGAGCTCTTCATTTAACAAATTATTGGTAATTACGATAGTTTCTAAGATTTTATATTACGTAATATTTTTGGTAGCACCTTTAATTTTATCACCTGTTGCTTGGTATGTTACCTTATTAGGATTTATTACCATGCACTATATTGCAGGCGTAATTTTAGGGTTAATTTTTCAGCCAGCTCACGTAGTTCCAAGTGCTGATTATCCGTTACCAGATGAGTCCGGAAATATTAAAGCAGACTGGGCTGTTAGTCAATTGATAAACACCGCTAACTTTGCCCCTAAAAGTGGTTGGTTTTCTTGGTATGTTGGTGGTCTGAATTTTCAGATTGAGCACCATTTATTTCCCAATATTTGCCATATTCATTATAAAAAGCTTTCCAAAATTGTAAAGAAAACAGCAGATGAGTTTAATTTACCGTATGTTTCTGAAAAGTCTTGGGCAGCAGCAATAAGCTCTCATGCCAAAATGCTTAAAAAACTAGGGCAACAAGATACAATGTAATTTAGGTATTAAAACTAATATACTATGGACGTAGAGAAATTTAGAGTTTTCTGTCTTTCTTTGCCCCATGCTACAGAGCATCTTCCATTTGATGATGTAACCTTAGTTTTCAAAATTGGCGGTGAAAAGATTTTTGCTATACTTCCTTTAGATGTTGCTAATTGTGCTAACCTGAAGTGTGATCCCGAAAAGGCTCCTGAATTAAGAACAGAGTTTGTAGGGGTGAAACCTGGGTTTCACATGAATAAAAAACATTGGAACACTGTTCATTTTTTCGCAGACGTGTCAGACGAATTAATTTTTGAGTGGGTGAAACATAGTTACGATTTAGTCTATCACAAAATGACTCGAAAGCTTAAAGATCAATATCCCTTATGAGTGTACGATTAGATAAATTTATTTGGTGTGTACGTATAACTAAAACACGTTCACAAGCTACTGATTTAGCAAAAAAAGGAAAGGTAAAATTAAATAATCAAGAAGTTAAACCATCGAAAGAAGTAAAAGTTGGTGACTTTGTTCAGCTGAATAAACATAATGCCCTATTTGAGTATAAAATCAAAAAACTATTAAAAAATCGTATAGGAGCAAAGCTTGTGGAAGACTATATTTTAGATTGTACAAAAGAAGAAGAACTCGAAAAGTACAAAACATATCAAATGGCTCAACGAACATATCGCAATTATGGTACAGGAAAACCTACCAAGAAAGACCGAAGAGAGTTGGATGATTTCTTAGATTGGGATTAATTAACATCTCTTTTACTCTCGAAAAAATCAGCCTATTTGTATGGGAAACGAACACCTGTTTGAAGCATTAAAAATGACGAGCTCGAATTCTTTAAGTGGTAAATCATTAATATGAATTTCTTTTCGTTCCAAAAACCTTCCCTTCATGTGCACAAATCCTTCTCTGTCTGCGATTACAAACTGACACTCTTCACTCTTACTATCTGCATATATTACAATATGTTCTTGGGAAATTGAGTAGTTAAACTGAGTTTCATTATTCTGAGAGTTAAGTAGTGCCATAAACCAAATTATTTTATAAAAATAGTAATAAGGCAAGCTCCTAAGCAGAATCAATTATCTTTTTCGTCAAAAACGTAATTACAGTCGACTAAACAAGGTTCTCAACTAATTAAAACCAGTAAACCACTACTGCAATAATGAACATAATTACATCAACTAGAGCGACTGAATCACCTCATCCAATACTTCGGTGATGTCACCCTCAACATGATGATAAGTATGTAAACCTGCTTTTTTTGCTCCTTTAATATGTTGTGCAGAATCATCAATAAACAAGGTCTCTTCTGGATCTAAACCTTCCCTTTCTAATACCTCTTGAAAAATTTCAACGTGAGGTTTACGCATACCCAATTCGAAAGAGTAATACGCTGTATGAAAATACGAAGGAAACTCACCATAGCCAAACTTATTCATTTCATCATTCAATTGTTGAATATGCAGTGGGTTTGTATTACTAAGCAGAAAAATATTATACTCCTCAATCACTTCTTCTAAAAAAGTCAACCTATGCTCTGGAATACCAGAAAGCATAGCATTCCAAGCAAGTATGATTTCATCATCCGTTACTCCTTTTGGCAGTTCTCTCTTTAATGCTGCAATAAAACCTTCGGTATCCAAATGCCCTGTTTCATATTTATCAAATAAATCAACCTGTTCTGCTTGCGAGTAAAATGACTTAGGATCACTTACACCCAAGTCTTGAAAAGCGCTTATCGTATTTTGGTAGTTGATATCATAAATCACCCCACCTAAATCGAAAATGATATTTTTAATAGCCATTCGTAAAATAAATAATAAAGCAAACTTATTAAATCTTTTTGATTTAATCTGCATTATTTAATGACCAGAATTAACGATAGTAACAATTCATCATTACAGAACTAAAAAACAATCGCATAGATAAGGAGAAATGAAATGATTTAATGCGTTCAAAAATCTATAAAACATTACGCTGCCGCAGCATGGGCAACCAAGTCACTCATTTCAAGAAACTCTAAGGTCTTTTCATTTGTAGCTTCTAAGACTACTTTGGGTGCCACACCTGCTTCAAGCGCCTCTTTCCATCGAAGTGCGCACA
>SKHH01000219.1 GCA_007117055.1 Lishizhenia sp.
GTAGCGTCCTGAATCAGAAGCAATCGATAGACCTGTCCGTTGATCATATTGGATAACGTAAACGCTACGGTAGCCCGATCAAACGCCATATGCGCCGTAGCACCAGCAGACCAGTCTATGGTTACGGCATCGGCGCAGGCGATGGCTTGTTGCTTGGCGGCTAGCTTGTCGTCATCCAAGCCCAGGAACGTGTCGTCAATCTCTTCCGCAGTCAGGCGGTTATCGTCAATGTCTTCAACGGGCTTGGTGATCCAGCCGGTGCGGGTGCGAACTCGTAATGTTTTGCTCATGGTGCCACCTCAGGATACGGCACAGTGTCGAACGCTCTTACTGTGTAAGGATGAACATCGTGCTTAACATGCTCTACTCCTGATTCCACTCTTACTACCACTGCCCTAGTTTCATCCTTTCTGCGATCACAGATATTCGCTTCTGCTGGAATTATGAGGGTAAACTCAGGAGTAGGATCAGATAGTATTTGTTTCTCGTAAGCTATCTGATCCTTTGGTTTGCTTACCCACCATTCGACTTTTGTGATAGGGTTGAGTGGTTCCCCAACCTTATTTTTCAAAACGACGTTTAAGCAAAAAGAGCTTTTTTCGTTAACCACAAAGCTCATAATAATTCTCCTTATACGGGAAGCTCAGGGGAACCGACTTGCAAATAAAATGTCCCCATGTTTACTTTATCGCCATCCGTAGCACTCAAAATTCTTTGATTGCAAGTAGTTACAAGACGAATACTCCAGGTAGTTCCACCATCCGCTGTATAGGAAAGAACAGCGTGATTGGATGTTCCATTAGCTGTAACATCCACACCCGCTTTTTCAGCTACAGTCAGCCTTCTTCCATCAGGTGAGCCGCCTGTATCACCATCCGCAACAGTGTAATCCGACCCAGGGGTAATGGTGGCGTGTGCCAAAGAACCAGTTAGATCAGTTGGCAATGCCTCGTTAGAAACGATGTCAATTCTGGTGCAAGCCTTGAAATAGTCAAAATAGGCATCGTAAGCGGCATTAGGAATGTTTAGAGGCATTTTCATTCTCCTTTGTGATTTCTTTGATAATCATGTCCATAATAGGATTACCCTGACTATCCAACTTGATAATCGGGGTTTGCTCAATCGAATTGATTTTTACATCCACTGTCTTCCCCATATTCCCTCCCTTTGTTATTCTGTTCCACTGGTTGAAAATATACTATAAAGAATTCATTGTAAACTCAATTGGATGGTACGCTCCCATTTCCATAATAATCGGTGTTTCGTGCTTTAATTCAATAAAAATACACCTTCCTGATAGCTGTATAAATATCTGCTCTAACTCTTGATTCTGTATAAGATCAGCAATTTGTATTACCAAATCTAATCCAAATTGCTCACTTTCCAAAACCTGAACTTGACTGGTTTTTGTGATTGCAATGAAAACTATACGCTGAATGGGTTCTTCTGGAATCGATTGAATTTGTTTCAGGCTACCAGTTTCAACAAGCAAAGTTAGAATCAATTCTAGCGTTTTTACTATTGTATTTTGGTTAAGGGATGAGGGGGATATGTTCGACTCTACGCCTAAGTTTTCTTCTCTCAATGATTGACTTTGATGGATGCTTTGTAAGAAGCTAACAATCTCCAAATTTATTTTGTTATCTTTCAGCGAAGAATCCTGTTTCAAACCATCAATACTGATACTTCTCAAAGCGATTGCTAACTGGTCAGATAATGCCTGATTTTGAATTAACGCATCTATTTCGATATTGAATGTTTTTAAAACGGATATAAAATTGCTTAATAGTTCCTGATTCTGTTTTACAGAATTTATATCCACGTCGATAGCTGCCTCGAATATACTGACAAAACTATCCAATAAATCGTGAGATTGTTTTAGAGAAGTAAGAGTTAATAAAAGGAGCAGAATGATATTCTGGTTACTTAGAATTTGGCTTTGTTGTATATCCTCAGTAACCAACTGTATTAACTGAGAAATATTCACTGAAGATAATACTTGCTCTTGAACAGAATCGTTTATCATTAAGGAGAATAACAAACTTAGATCATTCTCCACGATATCCTGATTCTGCAAAATATCGTTAATAGAAACATCTACCAGATTGGTTAAATCCGTAAGAGTATAATAATTACTCGTATAGTAACTTGATGTATATCTTGGATTAGAAGGCATGGTTAAACCCTTGATCAAAAATTACTAGGTGATCGAAGATAAGAAGCTATTTCTGTAAAAGTCATAGAATCAGTTAAAACTACTCCGCCAGTTTGTTCAGTAATAGCTTTAGTATCTCCTGTGGAGCCTTTTCCAAAAACTCTTATTCTCTTAGTAAGAAGAGTACTTAACGTAGTATTCCAAGAAGGACCAGGATAACCTGGAGTAGATACATTCGTTCCTGGTTCAGGATTATGGAAATCCGCATCTGTGAATAAAACAATATTACGCAAACTATTTCCCCAACTAATTTCTTCAGCAGTATTTTTTAGAGCGTATAGTTGACTTTCAGGGGTATCCCCACCATTAAAAAGTACCATATTTTGTAACACGGATATAACACTATCATAATCGTCAGTTAAATTGATCTCCAATTTGTAAGGATAATCACCCGCAGACCCGAAAGGTTCTATCGGAAAATCAACGAACGATGTCACCCCCAATTTTATACCCTCTACACGTAATTCATTAACTAAATTAGTAGCAAACTCCACCATCCCGTAAAGATGCATAGAACCTGATAAATCACAACACAAAACTACTCCGGTCTCAACTCCTGTAAAAGTAGAGCAAGGATCAAAGTGAGTCTTCGTCATCCCTACAACTATCTCAATTTCGGCATTGTTCTGGCTCATTTGTACAATCACATCACATACAGAATTAATATCCCCCTGATCATATTCATAACTTATACCATTGATAGAAGCTATATCCTTATAAACAATGCCACATACAGCAGGGACATACTGCGGATGTACGCCTATCGCTCCATAGTATGGTTCCATGAACTTCACAACATGGTCCCATTCATTATGAGAAGGAATAACCCATCCAGTAACCCCCTCGATACTCAAACTAGCTATCTGTTGGGTAATTTCAGTATAAGTCCCAGTAAGATTGTATTCTTTAGGAGCCACAACTATATGATAACTATTTTCCATCCAATATTCATTAAAAGGATTAGTGAAACCAGCTCTGTCTGAATATCTGTAAGTAAGTAAACCTCCACACGTTCTTATATTAGCTACGGCGTATATCTTTGGATCAAGTCTTTTAATAGGACGAACTGTATGTTGCTTATCATCACCTATTCCCTGCAATGTATCCTGCCAACGCACGACTGCATTGCTGTACTTGATTTGCCATCGCGCATTTGCTGGTATGTTCCCTCCCTCAACTGTATAACTTATATTATATGGATTAAAAATAATTTTTATAATATCCCTTTGATTTTGAGTAACCTGCTCACTTTGACTCAACATCTGTCTAATTACTTTTTGTTTAGGAATAATAAGAGTATCTCCATCCCATCCGAAGGATATCCCGCAATCCATAAAACCAGTAGGTTGCTGATAGGGATCACTCATTAATCTACCCAAACACGATTTATATGTTTATTTACCACGCCTATAATTTTGTCATCTTCCACCAAAACCGTTTGTCCTACCTTATATCCTACCCCACTTACTTGTAATTGACCTCCAAGAATATCCACAATAAAAAAATTATTGAAAGAAGAAACTACTTTTCCTATTTTATATGTCGTTTTACCTTTAACGACATGCAATAATTCTTGAAGGATATTACTCATCAGTTTTCCACCAAATATTTTTTTACAGTCATTGTCTGGCGAATTTCAGTTTCCCCATTATCACTGATTGACGCACGATTACTCCATGAAATTATCCTTCCTTTTATAACCACGCCATAATCAGGATCGTAAAACTCAATAATGTCTCCGCAAATGATATTTCTTATTTCTTTTAATTCTAATTCTAATAACAAAACATCAAATCCAATATCATACAAATAAGTTTTACCTTTTAAAACTCCAATATTTTGCTGAGTACAAAGAACATCAACAAGAACATCAGGGGAGGGCTTTCCCCCTGATCCTCTTATTACTTCCACCTTCATTATGGTATCTCCAAAATCAGAATAACAACTGCATAACCATCTTGAGAAGACGCAGGATTAAGTCTGTACTGTTTATAATTAGAACGGTAATTAGCTCTTCCAATAGCTACAAGAGTTTGCTCATTAGCTGTTGTTAGCAAACCAACCTGACTAGAATTTGCACTGGGTGCCTGTATAGGGTAAGACTTTCCCCACCAAGTAAAACTCCAATTACTGTTATACGGGTATTGTAAATTAGAAGTTTTACTTTGAACAAACTGAACAGTCTCATCATTTATTTGGGCAACCCCATTCTCGGTAAACGTAACTGAACTTGCATCACTTAAATGAAAAGTATAGTTGCAATTTGCATAAACACGGAAAAACACCTGCTCACCAGGACGAAAAGTGCTCCCAGAATGTTTTTCACGGTCTATTTCCGCTTTAATTGTTTTACTATCATCTGGTGAACTGTATGCTACTACAAGTGTGGCTGTAGCTAAACGTGTACTCATCTTATTCCTCCACAGTATAAATTTGGAAAGGATTATCTACATCTAATGTAGATACATTGAATTCATGGTATTCCGTAAAATAGCTTATTTTGATCAAACTTTGCCCCATTTCCTGTGTCTTTATATTGCTTGCATTATATGAGATTATTCCTAAATCGTTAGTAATATATACAGGAGTACCGATTAAATTTTTTATCACCTTTGAAGAAGACCCGCTTCCATTCACGATTTCGATAATCTCATCATAAAAAGCAAGCTGTTTAACTCCTTGATAAACTATATTCACAGAATCGGATGATGTAAACAGTTGCAATGTTTCCTTAAACGGATACACATAAACAGCTATCTTGCATCGTCCAAAAATATCTATATTCTCTATTATTTCAATAGAATATATGTCATCCGTATCTGCCATATTCATTACAACAACTTCATTATACTTCGGATTCACATCATAAGATTCAGAAAGGGAGAGCACATCACTTGGGGAAGCTATAACTAGATCAGGTGCAGTTGTATCGATATGAACGGGGCTTACTTTATATTTAGGAAGAATTACCAATGTTCCATCTGGTTTTGATTGAACAATGGCTCCTACAGCTTCAGCTATTTTCTGTATCACATTTATTCTGTATTCAGCATTAGAAGAAAGCACACCCTTAGGAATCAACCAATCTGTAGCCAGATATTCACTGGTAATCCCCACCTCCTGACATAATTCTTGTATAATCGAACTAGCATTCTCAGCTTCCCATACTTTCGTTATAGGATCAGACCAGCCTTCCCCTAATCGGGCGGTGATTGACCTCCCTGAAATACTGTATGCTTTATTCCCGAAAGACTGGCTTCGTGATCTTTCATCCACAATAACTTTGTAAACTATGTCATTAAATAATAAAGTGGCATCTTCCCCAGGCTTCAAATGATTAAAATCATCTGAACGCAAAATGGAAGCGGAAAACGAAAAGCAATAACTGCCCTCATCACTTGTCACTTCCGCCGATATAACTTCAATATTTCTCATTCTATTCCTCTACTTGAATAATAACAGAGGAGGGAGGGAGTATCAGAGAATCCTGATGCATAATGCTATAAATACTCCTAATCCCTGTACTAATTTTCTTTCTTTCATCAATCGAATAAGTAAAACCAGTTTCTTTTTGTACCTCATAAAACAAAGCGTATAACGCATTAATTGTTTTAGAAATACCGATTGAGATAGCATAATCAACTATGATCTCACTAGAAACAGTCAATCCATTAGTAAATATAAAATCTTTTTCGATACTATTAAAAAGACCATATTTAGCAATTACTGTAGTTGTTGGGTCTACGCTTAAACGATAATCAACTATGATCTCACTAGAAACAGTCAATCCATTAGTAAATACAAAACCAAAACTTACACTGTGTAAAAGATCAGTACGAATGATAAGGGGATCGCTTTTTGTAACAGTGGACAAAGAGTAAATAGCATCGATAACTGTCTCAATTCTTCCTAAATCATAAACAAAGGCAGTAGGTACAGAAATAAGTAATTCGTTGGTTTGAGAAATAGTCCCGTAATTAAGGAACTCATTTTTTTGTGATAAATAATCTACATTTATCCATTCTTCGTTTCTAACAACAGAGGATACTTGAACGTGTTTCACATCCCCTTTATACAACTGCTCTGTATAATTGAAACCACCAACAAACAATTTAGTTCCAATCAACAACGCAAGACTTTCACGCTGATCTATCTGCTCCCCATTCTGATAAAGTTTCCAAATACCGTTCTCTCTCGTCAGAGTAACCATTGTCCATTCTGGTTTTCTAATATCCGTACCGAGAAGTAAATCAAAACCTTCTGCTGCAACTTTTAACTGATTGTCCGCTATTCCAGTTATAGAATTTGAAAATATTTGTAAATTAGGGGATAGTTCACTCTCACCTACCCCGATTACAATTTGATTATCATTAATTATTTCAGACATTTATGTACTCGATGTATCTGGTGGATGAATCACAAAACCTGAAAAAAATGTAGGAACAAAAGCTGTACTTACAAAAGGCTTAACCCATAATTGGATAGTAAAATTTTGATCCTCAGTTAGTATATCACCCAAAGAAAAAAGTATGTCATCTTGTCCATTAAAATTCAAAATAGATTCCATAGTATGGACAGGAATACTCTCATCCTCTCTTATCGTTGCTTTTATCCCATGATTTCCATTATTTGTACTATCGAGCACTTTCGCATAAACAATATTATCAAATTTCACAACGCATTTATTATTGAAGACTTCCATTTTGTCATGCGGCAGAATACTCGTTATGCTCTGTCCACAAATATGAGCAATGTCAGCATTTGTTAAACTCCCAATAAGAGGCATGTTTTGCTCCTTAGGTGCAAATATCCGCTACCGGCCCACTCATCCAAATACCATTTTCATGCCATTCAATATTGTAAACAGCATCAGCTATAACAATTTCTGAAGATGCAGAAATGTCGTTTAGATCAATCACAGCTATCAATGGCTTGTTAATAAGATTAACAACAGCATCGATATAAAGCACTCCATATTTGAATGTTTTCGTTAAAGCAGTGAAAACAACATCCGAAGCATCCCATTTGGTAATAGGGCCAGTACGAGTAAGAGCAGCATCCTGAACAGTCGCTCCACCAGTAGTGTAGCCATCCCCAGAAGCTACTTCATAAAAAGAAACGTCAATAATGGCTGTCCAAGAAACATCTCCATCAGTTGTCGTATTTCCTTCAGTTTCTACCCAAGTAGGTTCTGTCACACCCGATGTTCCTCCGGTGGTACAATGAAAATAAAAACCGGAAGGGGTAACGGGCAATACTTTATCTCCAACCTGATAAACAGTCGCAGATGCCCATGTATCTGGGACACTCCAAATGTGATGCAAACCTAAATTAGGAATGTAATCTTTATCTACCAACGCTAATTTGATGTTTGGATTTAAAAGACTGATTGTTCCGTTTTTAGTATAAATCCCTGTTTGGTAGTAAAAATCAATAGATACAGACATATTGCCTCCTTTTAACTAAGAACAAAATCCCACGCTGTTTCTTGGATATCTTCAAAATCTTGTAGTAAAAAAAGATCATTAGAATAAACAGCATAATATCGTTGAGTACACAGCATTAATAATCCATTTCTATGAATAAGCCTGTAAACATGATGCGGTGTTGCGTTGACTGCTTTAATCAACGTGCCTGTAGTAATATTAATCTTATAAAGTCTTCCAGTTGATGTGCCCGCATACACAAAATCATTATCTATCGCTATATTGTAAATAACTTCAGAAGTTATTATAAAGGTCCATATAATTTGCTTGGTTATCTTATCAATTTTCAAAATATGTCCTAAATTGGTACAAGTATATAAATAATGGTCATCTACATGTATATCTTGAATAGTAGCTGGAATATTTATAAATTTTTCATCTGTATATGTCATTGTATGTTTATTTAATACAAGAATATCAAATTGATCAGCTCCCCAGGAAATAATTCCGCCTGCATATAGTTTATCACCCTCAATACATAAAGCATGAAATGAATGAGCCGAGGAAGTACTTCCATATGTATATAAAATTTCATTATCCATAGTTTCAGTATTAATTTTATTTATTCTGGCTCTTGCTTTTCCCACATACAAATATCCTTCATCTGTAATCATAGTGCGTATATTCGCATTTGTATGTAATGTTCCTAAATCTTTGTAACCCCCATGTTGTAATGTGAAATCATCTTTTCTTAATTTTACTATTTTATGTAAATTATTAAAAGCTAGTTCGTGTGTGAAATAAATATAATTATCATCTGCGGCCATTAAATGGATAGTATCAAAATTACTAACATACAAAGTATCATCTGTCATAGTTGTTTTATTAATTTTTATAATTGCCCCGATTTTGTCATTTCCACAAATATATATTTCATTATTATTATCTTTATAAATATGACGCATATCATGAAGAGCACTAAGAGTAATCCCGTCTACAGAGAATGGTCTATATAATGTTAAATATGATAAGTTGTCGTCATATTTAGTAACACGAGAATTACGTTGACGGCAATAAATATGCCCATCATCCCAATACATATTAGTAGTATATAAATCCCCCGAATCTACATTTGTATTAGTAGCAGTTTGAAACAACCATTCATTTCCTGAAATTAAATATTTTTCGATGCTTCTCGATAATACGCTAGTAGAATGTTTATATATATAAATATGATCATATGGATCAAAACAAATAGCATAAATCCAAGCAATAGTACCAAAAAAAAGAGGGGCTGTTTCTATTAATTCAAAAGTATCTGCATTCCATCTAGTAATCCCTTCATTTCTTGAAGATATATAAATTTCTCCTTTGTATAGCTTCATATCATAAATAGCACTGCCTATATTATAATTATCAGGTATAATTGGAGAAACGAGAACACCGTCTTCTAAATCAAACTTTCGTACAATACTACCATCAACTACATACAACTTATCATTATAATAAATAGCAAATCTACCGTAACTTAAACTTGTTGAAAAATAATGTACTACATTTGTATCTTCGTCTATTATACAATTATGACGGAAAGAAGAAGTACCAACGAATATATCACCATTTGGTAATTCTTCTAAACAATCAACTCCGATATTTGATGTAGAAGAACTTGTGGCTTCTGAATCCGGTATTACTGTATAATTTAATATAGTCTTCGTTACCATATCCATTTTATATATGCATAATGTATCACATATATACATATAACCATTTGAATGTATAAAAAATCTACTCAATGTTTGAGGGTATCTTTTAACAATCTGCATAGGATTTGTTTTCTTTAATTCAATCAATGAACCCCTATTATTTCCAACAAAACCAGAAAAAAATTCAACTGTGCTAAAAGAAATAAAACTAGACCAATCAGACCAGCCCAAAATCGAACCTTTATATCTGCAACGTACAGAATAACCCTCATTATTTTCCTGTAAACTTCCAAAAATATGTGTTGTGCTTGAAGATTCATTTGTATAAGTATCAACTAAAATTCCATTTTTATATACTTCTAATTCCGTTTGTAAATGTTGTTCTATATCAATAGAAGAAATAAAATTTGAAGTTTTAATTATCATTTTACTAAAATCAGTTTCAAAATTATTCTCTGGATACTCAATATTAACAATATTTGGAACAGGATTTGAGTAAGTGTAACTAACAAATTTACTCCAACTGCCCCAACCTAACGTCTCTCCTTTATATCTTGCTCTAACCTTACATGTTTCACCAATAGGATAATTAGGAAAATCAGGTACAATGTTAAGTAAATTACTTGGATTTTCCTCACTTGTAAAAATTAATTCATTATTTTTATAAACCTCCCATTCACTCGCTATATGATTATCAATTATCTTTTTAGCTATGAATTCACTTCCTATTATCGGATTATTAAAAGAAACATCAATATCATTTTCTTGTGGAGAAAGTATTTCCACATGCTGTATATATGGTTCACTTATATACATTTCCAATTTCCAATTAATTTCTAATTTAAAAGACTCATCAAAATTGATAGCAGTAACATTTACCCCATCACATTCAAAAAGAAGAAGCATCAGTAAAAGATCACCATGATATAAAACAGCACAATTCACTTGTTGATCAATAAAACGCAAATAGGTTGTATCTGCACTCCAACTTAGAATATTATCCGTTATTTCTAATTGAATATTTTGCAGATCAAATCCATTTTCTGGATACCATTTACCTGGAGCAATTTGGTAAGAAGAAATTGAAGAAAATAAACTGTCTTCAAGGTCTGGAATATAGTTATTCAAAAAAGCTACTTTCATTCCTTCGCTAAGATTCACATCATTAGTGAGCATCTTTTCATAAAACTGATTGAAAAGATAAATGTTTGTGGAAGTTACATCTTTGAAAGAAGTAGGAGATTCAGTGTCTCCGTGATAAACAGTATTGTATCCATTATTCCACACATTTTTAGTGGATAAATCTTCGGATTGTTCTTGATTCCCAAAATAAACAAAAAAGATATTTTTGTTTAACGAAGGAAGCCTAACCCAAAATTCAGCTATTTCTTCATTTAAATCGTATCTCGCTTTTTGAAAATCCAGAACTGTCTCCCTATCCTCATCAACGAATACTAAATCATTCCCATCACTTCTCGCCAAACCAAAATCAAAATTCTGGCTTGTTAATTTCACATACAACGGGTGATTTATTTGTTGTGAAGACAGAGAGGAGTTATCGTACTTTAAAAGAATACGATAACTATACTCTGAACGATCAAATACGAAAGGCATTATGCAGATTCTCCAGCAGCTTTAAATGAGAAACTATTACCGCTATAAGACGAAGCATTTTCTGGAACTACTTGCTTAAACCATACTGGAATAGCAGCAGGTATTGTCCTAAAGATAATGGTATCTCCAGTACTCCAGGTTCCGCCAAAACCAAGATTATTCAATGTAAAGTAGGGATCACTAAAATTAGAATTTAAAGGGGAAAACGATGTGGATGTATTTCCGCTTGTAACACTTCCGACAACGCTCCCTACACAATCAAAAGCAGACGACGAAGTAAAGGACAAAGTCCAAGTATCGAAAACACCCCCTATACTGTCAACAATAATTGGGTATTCCCCTATATCAAAAACCCCGCTAGCAGAAGAAATGTCCCAATTATCAAAAGAACCCTTCACATCTCCGCAATCAATACAAGAAGAAACTGTCTTACCAATATCGAAAGTGTTACTGATCTGATCACCTGCATCAAGGGTTATTGTTACCACATCCCCTGTTTTTGAAATAGACACATTATGATGGTATTCTTCGTTTGTTCCGTCGCTTATACAGATAGTATCTCCGTTGTAAAACACAACCAAACTATCACTCTCTAACATTACATCAAAAACAGATGTGCCCGCTTCAAGAACAGAGGAGAGGAAGCCCGCTCCGTATTCTCTGGGGGAAGTTATATCATTTTGTGTATCTGTCTGAGTACCTGCAAAGAAAGAAACGTAATCTTCAGCAGGGGTGATGCTTCCCATATAAATTATTCCATTATACAATGTTAAACTATCAGCATTAGCTACCTTCAAAAACAGCTTCCTATATCTCGTTATCCCAGCAGCCCTTTCTGCTTCTTTAACGTCAGGAAACAGGTTGTTTCGTACATTGCTCACAATCTGGGAATTACTCATTCTACCGCCATTTGCTACTGTATTTGTAACAACAGCAGACCTATACCATTTCAGATCACTTGCTACGATGCTCATTTATATTCCTCCTTAAAGTTATGGCACGGTGAATTCATCATTTTGTATTTCATCAAGATTTGTTGGAAGATAATCCATACGGGATACTTTCAATGGATATGTTTGCCCTCTTCGTAAAGTAACAGGCGGAGTGATTCCGTCAGAATTTGTTGTAACAATTTGACCGGAAATACCAGAATCAATAGTCACCGTCGCATTGCTTAAAGGAACACCGCTGGAAATATCAACTACTTTAAAGCGAACAGGTCTATTAGTGGCCTCCTCATCTTTATCATACTGTACATTGAACGCTTCTAAAACTACTTCATCCTGCATAATCATACACATATTATTTTTGGCAGGATTTGAGATAATCCAAAAACGATAACTAACAGGTGTGCTGTAGTACACGTTTAATGCCCCAAATACTTTCTTGCCGGATGATATTTTTATGCACTTTCCTTCCCCTAGTTCATAGTCATATTGACTAGCTTTTCCAGCAAACCCTGTAAAATTGCCGTCAGCATCAAATGCACAGTAATGCCCTTCGATTTTCCCCATTTTCGGTAAATCGTATATAATATTGGATGCTTCCGCCGTGTCACTTTTATCGAACACAACTTCTTCCCATAACCATATATCTACATCTTTTGTAGGGTGGATACCCCAACCAGTATAACCCCCGCCTTTACTCCGCCCATTATGCGTCATTGTCACCCTTGGCAATAACTTACGCGAACACAAGTAAACTTGTATATTTCCGCCATCACTAACTGATGTTGTTACTTCATAAGGTTTACATGAACTATCATCTTCTGACGTAGAAGCAGAATATTTTATCGTAACACTGGAATTAGCTAAGGATTTGGTACTCATATTTCTACCAACCTAAGTATAAGCAAATATTTTGAATTATCATCTGGTTTCGCATAACCTTCAAAAGGAAGGCTTGTCTCTATCGGAGTATCCCAATACCGGAAAAGAACAGTGAATGCCCTTGCATCATGCAAAGTTAAAATCATCTCATGATTTTCTAAATTAGCCCAAGTGTATAACTTGAGAATAGTCTGTCTATCCGTAAGCGCATTCGATCCTTGAAGAGTAAGAGGTCTTCCTTTTTTTGCAAAGGAAGGCTCTATAAGAAGATCACCCTCAATCGAATAGTGCATCTGCGCTTTTCTATTAACCCAAGTAAACTCATCTTCCCAAATAAGTTCATAGGGTAAAACAATATTTTCAGATAACAATGTTGAATATAAAGTTATCATTTAGTGCATCCTTTTATCAATAAACTTAATCCTTTCAACAAAATCTCTGGCCATTTTCTCATCCATTTTTGCTTCGTAAATTTTTCCGCCTAAATTCAAATTCACATTAGCTGTAAAACCTGATTTATGTTCTTCAACAAATCCACCCTTATTATACCGGGCTATATTTGTCAAATCAGAAAAAGAAGATTTGTTCTTTGGATAATAATCAGCAAATCCACCTTTATTGAACCCTTGTGCTAAATCTTTCGGAATTAATTTGCTCCTCAATGCTTCCATAAATCCACGCCCGTAATAATCAACGACACTGACAGGCTGCACATACTCCCCTCTAGTAAGCAAAGCAGGTACATCATCCTTCGTTCCTTTACCTCCAGGAACAACTCCTCCGGTTGCTAATTTATGTGTTTCTTCTACATCTCCAATAAATCCGCCAGCGTTATTCGTATAAACTTTAGTAACATAAATAGTATGATAGGATTTGGTGTGCAGTCCGTCTAATTGGTTATGATACTTCCAAGCAGATATTAAATCAGCTAAACCTGTGACTGTTATATCGTGCGTGGATAAGGTGTGCGCTATCTCTCGGTCCTCACTAAAAGTCTTATGATAAAAATAAGTTCTTGCGAGATTCTTAAGTTCTTCACTATCTATCTGAATTTCATGTTCTGATTCAGTTGTGTCCTGTTCATCAAGAGCAGCGTGTAGATTGTAGGTATATTCTAAATCCTCCCAATCACCTACCTCTATTTCATGTGACGAATCTGAATCCCAGCCATCTAACTCGTCATGTGCTCCATAAACAGAGAATAAATCGGCTATCTGCTCTTCATCTAACTCAATCTGATGACTAGACGCAGTTTCTTCGTCATCTAAAGCACCGTGTAAACTATGGGCATCTGCCAAATTGCTAACTTTGGCTTTGTCAATTTCAATATTATGTTTAGACTGAGTTTCTTCCCCGTCTAAGTCTTCATGCATAGCATATGTGCCCGTTAATAAATCTAACCCGGTTTCATCAACATTAATTTGGTGAGAAGACTCTGTATCTCTATCAACACCATCAAATATATCAATAAGCTGCTCATAAACTTCAATCGATTCTTCTACTCCTTGAGTTTCATGGCGAGAAGTTGTTTCTGTATCTGCTTTTTCTACAGCTTCCACTAATTTTTCATATTCTTCTTTGGCTTCCGTAACCTGGGAAAAATGAACAATCAATGTAATTTCTTTCTGTATTCCCTCAACAAATCTCTGCAACAAATCTGCCATTTGTGCAATTTTTTCAGAAAGAGGAAGAGTCGCAGACCCATCACCAAGCATATGAACTATTATTTGCCCTTCTTGCAATGTTCCAAAACCACGAAGAAAATCATCCAGCATTCTCTGTGCATTGGTAATAGATTCACCCAATTCTGCGCTGCTACCTCCAACATTTCCTACAAAATCAACACCTACACTTCCATTTGGTATGCCATCGATTTCGCGCAGAGCCACATCGACAACATTTTTCACAGTCGTGATATAATCAGTTAGCTTTTCCTCTCCATCAGGTCCTGTAGCTTCAATTCGCAAAGCCACAAGTTGTAAATGATTAAGATTCATTCTAATAGCATCTAGCTCTGCTGTCACACTTTCCTGTGATCCTTGTTCTAAAGTAAGAGATAAAGCTATAGGATCATTTTTAATTTTTGCACGTAACTCCGATACTTGTCTTTCTATTTCATTTACTTCTAATTGCGCTAATTGAATATCAAGTACAAATTGAGCTGTCTGTAATTTCTCTAATTCTTGATAAACGTCATTCAAAGCACCTTGCAAAGAGCGAATATTAATTTCCGCCATAGCTGCATTTTGTGATTGTTCCTGTAACGCTGCTCTCCCTGCTTGTCTTTGTAAATCAAAAGTCTGAATTATTTTTTGTTCTGCCTCATTACGAAGATCAACCTTTTTAGTCACCGTTCCTATTTTGTTTCCGTGTATATCATATTGATTAGCTACTACATCTAATTCTTTATGAAGATTACTAGCATATCCTCGAGCAGAATCCAAATATCTTTTTACAGCTTCATAATCTCCAGCAGCAAGAGCTTGTCTGGCAAGAGACATTTGACGATCAAACATCATCCTATCATTCTCCGCTTGCTGCTGCTCATTCATATGCCTGCGACGAAGATTATTAATATACTCAAATTGTTGTCCTTCTATTGCATTTAATTCTTTTCTTATCCGTGCAATTTCACGCGCAGCTTGAGCATGTGCATTGATTTCTTGCTGCAACATAGCTTCAAGTTGACGTACATAATCTTTAGCTAAATTTTCTAATGATGCGTACATCCTACGCCGAGATTCTAAAGCTTCTCTTGATCCATTTTCTGTTATTCTCCTTATATCTCTCTCTTGATCTTGTATTGATTGGACATACCCTGCGCCATGTTGCAAAATAGCATTGTATGTTTCCAAATGACGCCTTACATTTTCATCAGCAGCATTTTGTTCAATCTCCGCTATCAACTGAATACGCTTCTTTTGCTCCTCATAATATTCTTCATATAATTGTCTACGCTCATTAAAAGCATCTTGTGTAATCACATTAATTTGGAAATTCCTATCTCGTTCAAGATCGACCCTGGCATTTATCATCGAAGTCTCATACTGGAGTTCCCTATCAATCTCGGCTATGCGTCTATCCACTCCCTCCTTATGAATCTGACTTTGCCTTTCTATACTTTGAATTTTAACTTGAGCTAAGGTATTTTCAGCTTGATTCATCAAATTTGTTATCTGTCCATAATGATCAACTTGCTTCTGATAAATCGACCTTAAAAGATCATCAGAAAGCTTTTTGCGCTTATCAGCCATCGCCCTTTCTTGTTCAAATTGATTAAATCCTAAAGCCTTAAGTTTTTCCCCGTGTTCCACAACTGCTCTCTCAATATCCGCTAAAGCTGCTTCAAATTCAACCTGCCCTTCAAAAGTCAAATCATCATAAAATGATGCCCATGCTTCGCCCGCAACATCTAAAAATCTAATTGTATTCTCAGAATAATTCTTTAGTTCAATTGAAGAATCGTTAAGAATAACTCTGAGCCTGTCCTGTAAATTCAATCTTAAAGAATTAATAATCCTTTCCGCTTGTTCATTATAATTCCCTGCATGTTCATCAAAATTTCTATCTAAATTTCTAAGACTTATCTCCACTTCTCTGTCATATTCATTAAAAGCATCCTGAATTTCCTTCGCATGTTGTTTAAACTCCTGTGCTAATTTTGCTAATTGTGGAGTTAACCGCGCATCTCTAACAGTGCTTATTAATAATTGAAAACGCGTTGTAACAGAATCAAGTGATTTATTAAACTGCGCTGTTGCCCGCTCAGATAAACCTAAAGATTGTCCCCATTCCGCTATTTTATTTCTTGCTTGATCAGTTGTATAACCTTGAGCTATGTACGCCTCCATTAAATGCTCAATTTGAGAAACCATATGAGATATTGCTGCATTATGATCATCCGCTGCTTCCCTCACTCGCCTTTGCCAATATCTTATTAATCGTTCAGATTTAATCCAAACATTATTATGGCTCTCTAATCGCGCCGTATTATCCCGTAAACGAACACCTGTTTTTTCAAATTCTTTATTTGCGGATGCAAAAGCATCTTTTGCAGCTAAAATTTTGGTTTCCAATTGCTGATCTTGGAATTTCTCTATAGCTTCAATAACATCTTCCGCATTATCACCAACATCTTCTAAGGCTTTAGCTAACTCATAATTATCATAAGTCGCCCTTTCTAACAACTTTGTCCAATTTCTTCCCTCTTCATCTGCTTTTTTAATGTTGCCAATTAAAGTATCCAAAGATTTAACTGTTGAATCTATACTCTGAATTTGCTCTTTAGTTGAATGAATTACTTTTAAATTAGCATCATTCCAAAATTTATAAGCAGTAGCAAGGGATAATATAGCTGCTGTAAGCCATCCTACAGGGCCCAATAAAGCCGATATTTTTACAACAGCAGCAACCAAAGCTGCTTTAAATGCTGTAAAAGTAGCGGTTCCGGCAAGTACCGTTGCTGTAAAGGCTTTAATACCTGCCCCCGCTGTCACAAACCATGCGCCAAAAGCTGTCGCTTTGATAAGTCTTAAAACAGCACCAAATGCTTTTAAAGCTGAAACAGCTAAACCAAGAGTTATAACAAAACTAGTTAAAGCATTATTAACTAACTTATTTAACACATCTAGCACAACATGCAGTATTCTTCCTACCAGCTCTAACGCGCCAGCGAAACCGGCTTGACCCATAGATGCAGAAAGAACTGTGAATTTATCACCTATCTGTTTACCGATAATACCTAAACCTTTAAGCTGTGCTGTCATCATTCTTTCCGCAGCACCAACTTCCTCGATTCTATCTTTGAAATCTCTAAGAGCTTGCCCGCCTTGAGTAACAAAAGTCATAACTGCAGGCAAAGAACGAACATGGAAAAACCTGATAGCATCTGATGTATTCCCAATAACTTTTTGCAAATTATCAAAAACTACATCAAGATCGTTGAGCGTCGGATTCAAATCATCTGCACTAAGTCCCGCAGCTTCGATAGCATCCCTAAATTCTCTAGTTGGATTGATTAAACGAATCAAGGTTTGTCTAAAACCTGTACCCATTGTACTTGCCCGAATACCCGCATTAGCAAGTAACATCAGAGCAGCATTTGTTTCCTCAAATGTAACATTTGCAGAATGGGCTACAGGGGCTATATAGTTGAAGGCAACCCTTAATTTTTCAACTGTCAATTTTGAATTGTTGATAGCACTTGCAAAAACATCAACAACCCTAGATGATTCTGAAAAATCCATATGGAAAGCACGAATAGCAGTGGTTACAAGGTCAGCAGATGTAGCAAAGTCAGTCAAAGTACCCGTTGCTAACTTTGCAACTTCGCCTACGGCTTGTTGAACTTCAATAACATTCAAGCCAGCCTGCCCGAGTAATTTCATACCATCCGCAACTTCTGTTGTAGAATATTTGGTATTTGCAGCAACTTCCTTAACTGTTTCACCGAGCGACAACATCTCTGCGTCAGTGATATTCAAAATGGCCTGTAAATCTCTCAAACCTTGATCAAACTCAACAATAGACGTCTTTGCCTTCACCAAAGACCCTATAATCGCATAAAATCCCATAGCTCCTGCAGCATAAGAAGCCATATTCTTAAAAGAATTGGCAACAGACAGAAGTGCCCTGTCAAATACCCCTAGTTTAGGAACAACCGTATTGACTGCTGTATTTATAGCTGTAAATGCGTTTCCTGCATTACGTCCAGCAGCGTAGAATCTATCCATCTGTTTGGTTACATATTCCGTAGACTTGCCCTTTGCTACCATCGCTTCCCTTAATTTATTAGCTTTTGGTAACAATTTCTGTTCTAATAATTGAGAATACTTGCTTACAGCATTATACATCTGCTGAACATAAGAAGCATTACTTTCATACCCTTTTGTTAATCTCTGAAAAACAGGGGTTAAATGCCCCGCTGTTCTGCTTAATTTTTGAAGCACAGAATCGTATTTCTCTGCTGCTCCGCCAATCATATTCCAAGCAGCAGCTTGTTCCCTTGTGATACCGATAGCAGAGCGTCCAGCTTGGTCAACAGTTTTTATACCTGCGGCTGTTAATTTTAGCTGTCCGTTATATGAAGCAGCAGCGACTTTAGCGACATTTAGCTTATCCGCCCATGCTTTCATAGCAGGGTCTTTAGTAGTTGCCTGAAGTTTTGCTATTGTTTGTTGAGCTTGGTTAAGATGGGTCATCCATCCTTTAACCTGGGCATTATTTGTACCGAACTCCGCTCCCATAGCCTTCAAAGAAGCAGCAAATGCTTTATTCGAATTCTCAGCTTTTAGCAGAGCTTGATTGTATAACGTCTGATCACCGACAGAGGATCGTATAACCTTATTTACTTCTGCAACAACTCCAGCATGGTTGCGATAAACATTATTAAGAGAACGCAGCTTCTTCACATACTGTTCTTTAGAGATAGCCCCTTGATTAAATTTATCAAGTAATGTTTGCTGAGTACGAAGCACCTTCTGACTCATCGTATTAGCAACTTGATCAAAAGCCTTTCCTAAACTATTAATAGCCCCGACATTGTTGGTAATATCGACAGCCATTCCTCTAAACGCATTTGCTAACTCAGGGTTAACTTTATGTAGTCTTTGCGCTACTTTATCATAATTGGATGCTTGGGCCGAGATAAGACCATAGCTTTGAGCTAAGTTACGATTAACTCCTAAAGCACTCATCCCGAGTTCATTATTGAACTGAATCCCTTTGTTAGTGAGAACGATATTACCAAGCAAGGCTTGTTGCGCGACACTGGCAGCATCTAACCCCTTCACCCATTTCTGCATTGCGGGATCACGAAATTGCTGCCCCATCGCCGTCATGGACTTCACTGCCTTATCAAATGCTCCAGACCATCCGGCCACCTGCCCGCTGAGTTTTCCATACTGGTCACCCATCATGGAAAAAGCAGTACCGAGAGCCTTGCTGGTCGCTATCCAACCATTCAATTTTTTATTATAAAGTGCCTGTGTTCCAGCAGATGCGGCTAGTGTCTTATCATACGCTTTAAGAACTCTATCTTGGTTCATATAGCGATTAGTTACATCATTCAGCTTTGTCGCTATTTCCGCAGCAGTGTATCCTTGCCGCTGCATCGCAAGTTCGATTTTCCGTAAGGAAGGGACAAGTTTAGATTCAAGTGCTTTTCCAGAAGCCGTTAAATTAGAGAACACTTGCCTTATCTGTGAATCACTGCCCTGAATAGACTGTGTAAGATTCTGGAAAGATGAAACTAAACGAGGATTTGTTTGATAAAGAGATTGAAGAGACTGATGATATTGACTAGCGGATTTACTGACCATTTCATATTTTGCAGCCATATCCATATTGATGCCAATAGCTTTAGCACCAGTTTCATTAACAAGTTTTAATCCAGTATTAGTAACTTGCAGATTTCGAGCAAACGCTTGTTGAGTAAGAGAAGCTCTAGTTAAATTCTGCGCCCAAGTTTGAAGTTCTGTCCCTTTAAACTTCGCCTGAAGAGCACCAATAGCAGAACCAGCTTTTTTAAAAGTATTCATCCACTGTTTAGCTTTATCGTTCGTTGTCCCTAACTCCTTCCCTAATTGCTGAAAAGAAGCAACTAACTTTGGAAAACTAGCCTGTAAATTCTGTAATTCTCTATTGTATGCTTTACTATTGCCCGCAGATGCAGCTAATTGTGTATTGTATGCTTTCGCAACCCTATCGATATTGTAATAATTGTTTTCAAGTTTAGCTAAAGCAGCAGCTTTTTGATCAGTGGTCCTGACTCCCTGAGCTATCAATTTGTCATACTGTCCCATAACAGACAGAATCTTGCTCTGGATAGTATTACCAACTTTAGCTAGTCCCTTGTCAACTTTGGCAACAGCAGCATGATTGCCTTCCATACCCGCTGTAAGTTGTTGGAAAGACGCAATGAGAGGGGATTGAACGCTTTGTAATCTTTGAGTTGTAGTCCAGTAGTTAGAAGCAGCTTTCGATACCATTCCGTACTTAGAAGCCAAATCCATACTGATACCAGCAGCTTTGGCTCCTTGTGCATTTAATATCTGAAGACCATTAGCTGTGAGTTTTAAATGCCCCTCAGTAGCAGCCTGGACTATGTTTGCTCTGTTTAGTTGACTTGTCCACTTTCCTATCTCCGTTCCTTTGAACTGAGCGCGTAATTTCTCGAAAAGAGGGATAGATTTTTGAAAGTTTTGTAACCATCCGCGAGTAGCTTGGTCGCTCTCACCTAAACGAGAACCAAGATCACGCAATGAAAGGGCCACCTTTCTATTTGTTCCGGCCCACTTCATCATCTCCTTATTGTAAAGCTGGGCCCCACCTGTAAGTTTCTGAAGTGCAGAAAATTGATCGTTAGTTAGTTTCAAATACTGCTGGGCTTCTGGTCTGAGATTTTTCAAACCGCTGGCTGTCACTTCAAATGCTTTCGCATTTTCTCCAGCTACTAAGCTAGATGCACTTAGTTTATTCGTCCAATTCTTCCAAAGTGGATTTAGTTGTGTAAGTTGTCCTTGTGTTTGCGCTAAAGCCTGAACCATATTAGATGACCTCTTAATGTAGCCATCTAAAGCTGCTCCACCCGCTAATGAACCTTTAGCTATCGTTTCAAAATATTGTGCGGCAGGCTTGATTCCTGCCGCAACATCAATATTCAGTTTAGCAAGAGCAGCTTTGTATCTTTCACATGCAACAGTAGTGGTTTTTACATTCTCCCCAAACTTTATCGTTGCAGCAGCAGCTTTATCCTGCACTTTAGCCATATTAGCAAAGGCTTTATCTATGATTCCAGATAACTCTTTGCCCAAATCCTTGAAAGTGCCCGTCATCTGCTTCAGGGCATTTTTCAAGGTTTTATCAAACCGTCCTTTAAAAACTACAAGGACGTCATTTTGGTTTTGTGTACTCATCTCTTACCCCTTGGGTAGTTTCCCTTTTTTCACCCAACTCTTATGCTGAGACTTCATCTTGTCAGTGAGAGACTGTCTCTCTTCCTGACTCATATGAGCATATTCACTAGGATCACGGAATAGGGGCAGAGTTTGATTGGCGGGCTGTCTCAATTTATTCTTACTCTGCTTTGAATTTACCGATCCATTATCTTTTACTTCACCTTCATTTTTTTCTTTATCAAACAGGTCAATGCCATGCAAAGCAGCATATACCTTATACTCATGTTCTTTTAGTTTTAAAGATTCCTCATACAAAACCGATAATTGACCATATGTTAATCCGCCTTGAATATACGATTTTATAAAGAAATCTTCAAGCCTGTAACTAGGATAATTATGAAGAACGGTTGTTATGACCTCGTGGATAGGAAGAACATCTTCATCTTCTCCGCGAGGCTCTGGACGTTTTTTCCTGCGTCCTCATAATTATCTTTATAGACTACAGCGACTATTTCCGTAAGTTGGAAATTAGTAAGCTCATCTAAAGAAATTTCGTCGTCAGGGCAAACGTATTTGAGCAAATTAGGCAGATTTTCTACGATGGTTTGCTGAATAAATTCAGCAAATTCATTAAGGGGATGTGAATCTTCGCTAAAGTAAGTAGTTACTTTCCCTACAATAGCGCGAAATATATCTGTCATTCTGAATTGATCGGCCATTGACAACGGATAAACTTTAATAGGCCGAAGGTTACGAACACCAATAAACACTTCCCTTATTTGGGGATTCAACTTCTCCATGGACATAATGTCCTCCTAATTAGGATTGGATTAAAGGGGGAGATTTTCTCCCCCTTATTTAAAACAATGATTACAAATTAACCAGCGATGAACAGGATTTTACCGAGAGGTGCTGTATTCCAAGTAGCATGTCCACCTTCAGTACCAGCATCAGCACGTTTCGCTTCAATGGTAATTGGCACGTTGGCGTTATCTTCAGCGGCGAAGTTCAATTCCACAGAAGATGTGACGTTGGCACGAGGGAAGATGATGACCATCTTATCTACAGCATTGGGATAAGTATAGATAGCTTCCATACGAACAAAGTCAGGTGCCTTCATGGCTCCCAAGGCAATCTCACCAGTATGCAGATCATCGAATTCAGAGCCACTGGCGTCGATACCACGCGCAAAAGCAAGGTTACGTGGATGAATTTCTTTGAACTCACATTCAAGACGAGCAGACTCACGAAGAGGAATAGACATATCTTCCAACATCGGGAAACCAGACTCCAGCTTCCAATACTCAACTTCAGATGTAAAAGCAGTGGTATTCAAAGCACCAAGACTATCCTTAGTCTCATCAAGAACCGGAACAGCTTGCTCAATGTAAGGAGTGTAGGACAGCTTCACTGTATGCGTGCCAGTACCCTCAGTAGCAAAAGCCAGAGGTGTGTCAGGGGACACAGCAGCAGACACACGAAAAGCTCCAGCAACCAGACCAGTAGCAGACACATAGTAAGTCGTGCCAGCAGTCAAAGAAGCAGGCAAAGCTCCACCAGTATTGGCGAAAACAACAGGAGTACCAACGGTAAACCCGTGATCAGCCAAAACAACGGTATCATCAGTATCATTGAAGGTAACGGTACGAGCAGAAGGCCCGACAGAAGAACCAACGAGAATCTTAGCCAACCCCAAAGCTACGGTGCTGGTATCTTTGGTAGTAGGCCCAGTACGTGTCAATCCAGACATAATAATTCCTCCTAAGTTGTTTTTTTCAGACTAAAAGCATCTGGAAAATAGTTAATAACATTGATATGGCCACAAGAACGCCTGAAACATTTCATTCGCACAGAACCGAAAATTTCAATCTCTACGAATGATTCATGGGAAGAAGAACGACCAAAACGAAATACGAATATTCCATTTGGTTTTCTTTGCAGAAGTTTCTTTCCGCACTTTTCACACAAGATGAAATTGTTCATAACGATGCCACCCATTTGAACGGAACTATCATCAAACAGAATTTAGTTCCGTCTACTGCCAGTTGAATGCCAGAATCGGCGTATTTCCTTTTCATAAAGAAAATAGTGCCCACGATGATTTCGGTTTTGACATCATAGAAAGGAATCGTCAAATGAGCCTTCTCCGGGAAAAGAAGCTGATTCACTTCATCCACTATTTCTTCAATACGCAAATCATCTGGATCCTGCCTTGTACATATAAATATTTCTACAGAGATGTGGCTTACATCCTGTACAAATTTATCAGCAAAATTCACAGTAATCCATTCTTTTACTGTGCTATCATCGCCCTTTCTTCCAGCAGTATATGGATCATCAATCGTTTTATCAAACATGATTGGGATAGGGTTTTCTTCCCTACCTTCAAAATGATCCCTAAAGAACTTCTTCAAAGAAGTTTTTAGATTAACTTCGCTGAGAGTCGGGTGCATCAATCAATTCCTTTTTCAATTCCTTAAAAAACGGATAGAACTTATCTACAAAATACTTTTTTGCTTCCGCCTGTTCTTTATCAGTACCATCATAGTTCAACTCAATCAAGTCCATAACTGTAAGAATTTTCTGTATCTCGTCAATAGAAAACTCAACAAGCACATAAATATCCCTAGGCTGCACACTTACTACTGAAGGCATTATACCCCCCAAATTTTACGCGCTTTTTTACTGAGTGTGCCCAATATATGTGGAAACTCTGCCAGCAAAAAATCTTCAAGAGAGAGTTGGATAATTGGGCGAGGTCTTTGTGGTCCTCCCCTTGGTCCTTTTCTTTTTGTACCAAACTCAAACCACTTCAATTTATTCCTGCTGTCTTTGTAATAACCGTCCTGTGGACGAACACCGACAACGTATCCTCTTCTACTCCTATCCCCTCCAAAACTTGAACGAAAAACTTCAATCTGGTTAGCCATCGTCCCTGTTCTTTTACCCCAAGGTTCAGATGTGCCTTTATTGTAAGTGTCCATATATGATTTAGTCTGTAATTTTGTACTAGCAGCAACCATATCTGAAAACCGACTGTCGTATTTTCCAGTAAGAATAGCAGTTACAACCTTTTCTCGAAATACACGGGCAGCAGGTTCGCTGAATCTAGCTCCGCCCTCATCGGAAACATCCATGTAGTAATTCCATGTCAGTCTTGTCCTACGTAGAATTTCCTTATCCCCTTTGATAGCAAACCTAGGGTGAATCATTATACAGCCTCATAATTATTGTGCCTTGCATCTTCATTCAAAAGGCATACTGAGCATTGATTAAATCTTTTTTTATCCACATTCCCGACTTCATAGTATTCTGATTCAGTCAAAAGCACCCTATCTTTAGGACGAACATCGACAGAATCCGAAAAAAACAAAGTATCCTTTCTGACCAATAAATCTCCAAAAGCCTGATATTCCGATATTTCAGATATATTCCCTCTCAACGAAGCAGTAAAAGCAGCATACCCTTCATCGATAAATGACCATTCAACTGTTCTATTAGCCTGTGCCCTCAAACTACCGTCACCTACAACTGTTTTTTCACGGTAACATTTAAAGTGAACATTACACTTATATAACGTAGTGTTTATGGCTACAATATCATTCTCAAACATTTCTGGTATGAAGTTGACCACCAGAAGCCTTTCGCCATTTTTAGGGACGTAAAGTACATCCCCCGCATTGATCTGTGTATCATGGGAAAAGGAGCCGACACGAAGATGTTCCCTGAGAAAAGGATTTCCCACTTGCACGTTGAAATCATAGTCAATATATTCTTTGACATCCGATCCCTCAACTTCTACAAGTGTTCCCACTTCAGAGAAAACTTGCTTAATGTCGGCTCCAATACCCATATTACCAAACCTTATATGTCAAATCGACACCGTTAGTGGAGTAAACAAATCCAGGCTTTACAAAACCAATAAACAAATCACCTCTAATCCCCATTAAATCAGGATCAGTTTCAAGAGCAGTAAGGTAAGCAGCATCCAATTCATGAATTAAACGATCAAAATGATCAAATCGTTGCTGCAAATTGATCTGTTTATACTTGAATTTTCGAGCAGATGAAGTTCTGATCATATCAAAAGCATGGCGTTTAGCTCTAGCCAAAAGCCAAAACTCTCTACTCGGATTACTGACAGGGAAGGATAAGCCCATTTCTTTGAGAGCAGTATTTACCGCCTCATACCATTGGCTATCCTCATCATCATAATCACCTTCAAGCAGGTCTTGTGACTGCCCAAGTTGACGAAACAACATTTCAGTTAATTCGTCTATCGTTTGGATCATTATTTACGCTTCCTACGTGCAGGTTTCAGTTTTTCTTCCACTACTTCCTCAGCTTCCTCTTCCTCAGAATCTCCTTCCTCGGTCGTTTCTTCTTCGGTAATGGGTTCTTCAACTTCTACCTTCTCCACTTTCTTCTTTGGTTCAGCAAC
>SKHH01000266.1 GCA_007117055.1 Lishizhenia sp.
AAATCATTGGTTTTATTCGACCCATCATCGAAAGCCAAACTGGTAGTGCTAATCAATCATTTATGTTAGTTTTCGCTGGAATTCGTACAAATTTATGGAACGAACGAAGTTTGAGTTTTTAGTTGTTGAATTATCCAAAAATAGATTTACACTAAAAAGTATAAAAATGAAAAATGAAAGCAAAGCAATTTTGGTACAAGTCACTACACTTTTACACTTACCAAAATTTCGAGTTCCACGTCTTTCTCAATAATGGACTGAATCAATTTTTTAATTCTTATCATTTCCTCTGTGGTTGGGTTATGATCGCTAATAAGAGTTACAGAAATCGTAAGTGGTGAATACTTTATAATTTCAACGTTTCTTATTTCGATATCATCCAGTTTTTTATGGTTCAAAGAATTCACAATTCGATTTTCTTCGACTACCCTATAGAAACCATAACCCAAAGGAACACTCAAGGCTAAAACAACAAAAGCAGAAATCAAAATACCTCGTTTGGCTAAATAAAAAGGGCTAAATCCAACAATCAAAAAAGTTAAAGAGCCTGCTAACACCATTCCCGTTAAGTTGGTAAGTAATAACAAAAATGCTCCCCAAAACACACTCCAATCGCCCCAACCAATTCCTATTCCAGAAACCGCTAGTGGCGGAACTAAAGCAACGGCAATCGCAACCCCTGCTAACGTTTTTGCTATTTCCTCTTTCGAATGAGCATAGGCACCCGCTGCGCCAGAAATAACAGCAACACCCAAATCAATTATGTTCGGTTTAATTCTCGCACTAATCTCATGATTTAAATCTGCTAATGGAGTAATCAACGTAATAATGATGGCAAATAAATACCCTACACCTAATCCTAAACCAACGGTAATCAAGCTGGATTTAATAAGTGTTTTTTCTTGTCTCAAAACACCCATAGACAAGGATATGATAGGGGACATCAACGGTGCTAATATCATAGCTCCAATAATTACTGGAGAAGAGTTTGAAAATAAACCAAAGGTGGCAAGAATCGTTGAAAGCGTCATGAGTACTAAGTATGCTTGTTTGGGTTTGGCGTTTTCCCTTAAAGCAAGAAATAATTCCTTATATTCCTCTGTAGAAGCATGTCGAATCCAAGGCAAGTGCTTTGAAACCATGTCTCTTTTTACTTCCCCCTTTGGTAACTTATCTATTTGGTATTGCTTTTTAGACTGGTTTTTTTTTTGTTTTACTAATAAAGTTTTACTCGGTATTAGTTGTAACGTATTTTCAATGGATAAATCTAATTTGACAGTTTCTTTTTTAACATTATCTACAACATAATTAAAGGGTTGGGTGCTAGATATAGAAAGTGTATCTGTTTTTATATGACCTAAAAAATCAAAGGTTGTATTAGTCTGCATTTTACCTAGGACTAACTTGATGGAAAAAGCGTTTACCAATTGGAAAATGCTTCTCGGGGAAAAAATAAGCGTATGAAACATGCCGTCATTGGCAAAAGAATTCTCTAAAAAAACCCGAGAAATACTAAGGTTTTTATTGTGTGGAACAATTACAATGTCTGTGGCTGCGGTCTCAAAGGCCTCTTTATCATCTGCTTTGATAGTAAACAAGCGAGCATAAATAGATCTTGCTTTTCTAAAAAAAGAAAAAAAATTCTTTATCCCCTTAATCAAACCTAATGTGTTTTTACGCGTAGCCCAGTCCATCATATCACCGACAACCACCTTGCTAAAAACTGGCTCATCATTGCAAAACATAATGTCCGCATGCATAGGCTCATCTATTTCTTTCAACTCCTCTACGGTTTGTGAAATTTTTTTAGATAACGCAAAACCATTATTCAGGGCTAATGCTTCAGGATGATGCAAAAAAGCAACAGGAGTTTGATTAGAACTCAAAAACGGAACGATTTTTTTTACGTTTGTATCCGACAAATAAACAAGGAGCATTGCTTCTTTTGGAATCGAAAGAGCGTCGCTACTGTCCAAGTCGTCCAAAAAAATGCGCTCGGTATATACCTCCTTTAATAGTTCCTTTTCTTTGTCAGAAAGGTTTTTAAAAGATGAAGCGTCCGTCAAAAAATAATAAACTGCCATTAAACCTGATAAACTTATTTTGTACAAGGATAAAAATAAACATTCAATTGGAATAAAAGCAAAGAGAAATCTTGAAAAGCAAGTCAAACCGTAAAAATTGGAACGTAGAGCGTCCGGTTCTTCCCAACCTCGTTGCGGAACAGGCTGAAAAATATCTACCTAGTTGAAAAATAAAAAAATAAATCTATTTTATGGAAAATCATCAGCATTCGCATCACAATAGTGAATCAAAAAATAAAATGTTATGAAAAAAGTATGGCTTTGGTTTTTACTGCTCATGTTTGGTAGTTGGACCGCAAACGGACAAGGAAACTTTGGGGAAATTGTGGGTAAAATGTTTGAAAAATCAGACAGCGATATTCCTGCATTCGGTGCAAAAGTTTGGGTGAGTCATGGAAGCTCTGAATTTCCTGCACGAGTTGATGAAGACGGGAGATTTCGAATTTTATCTATCCCCACAGGAAATTACTTCATTGAGGCAATTTACATGGGAGATACTCTAAAAGAAAAAATCCCTGTAATCGTTCAAACGGATGGAATTGCAAATGTAGGAAGAGTGAACATCCTCGAAAATGTACAAATTGAAGATGAAACAGTGATTACTGCATATAAGCATCCTTTGATCAACTTTGGCGATGTTGGGCAAAAACGAATTACTTCTGAAGACATTATGTTAAGCCCAGTACGTAACGACCCTGGTCAATTGATTGTAAGTAGAAATTCTGACATTAAAATGGACGCCAATGGAGAGTTGATGATACGCGGATCGAGAGCGGGTGATATGGTCTATTTCATCGACGGTATAAAAACCGATGGAGTGAAATCCGTTCCTAGTGTGGCGATTGGAAGTGTTACTACGTACAGTTCTGCAATTCCTGCAAAGTATGGAGACACAGCCGGCGGAGTAATCATCATGGAAACTAAAAGTTATCATGACTTATATAGAATGCGAAAAATGGGCTTAAAATAAGGGTTTCATAGTTACAGATTTTGGGCTTTGTAAAAAAAACAGTTGCGACTTTCGTAACTGTTTTTTTAGTTTATTAATGCCAAAAAAATGATTCTTGTTTCTTTTTGGGAATTAATTGTTCATATTACTTTTCAAAAAAAACGTATTATTCTATATTTGTTGTATGATGAACTCAGTATGGTCTGATTTATTACTCAAAAAGCGCTGGTTACTCAAACGTAATCCAGAGTGAATTTTTCATCCCTTATCCTATAGCCTTGTGCTTACACCAAATCAGTGTTAATTAAATTTGAAATGTATGCCTTTTTATAGAAAACTTGGAAAAATCCCACATAAACGCCACACTACTTTTAAAAAAGAAGAAGGCGGTTATTACTATGAACAACTTTTTGGTACAGAGGGGTTTAGTGGAATGTCCACATTGATGTACCACGTTCATCGACCTACAATGGTAAAATCGGTGAGTGAACCAAAAGATATCGCGCCTGTTGCGGCAATCGATAAAAACATCACTTCGCAAATGTTACGTGGTTTTGATGTTGCTCCTGCAAAGGATTTTTTGGATAGTAGAAACATTGTATTGTTCAATAACGATGTAAATGTTGCACTAGCAGCACCTCAACAATCGTTAACAGATTATTTCTACAAAAACGCGGATGCGGATGAAGTACTTTTTGTACACAAAGGAACAGGTACATTAAGAACCATGTTGGGAAATATTCCTTTTGGTTATGGGGATTATTTGGTGATTCCAAGAGGAATTATTTATCAAATCGAGTTTGATTCGGAGGATAACCGACTTTTTGTCGTGGAATCCTTTTCTCCTGTTTTGACGCCCAAGCGTTACCGCAACAATTTCGGACAGTTATTGGAACATTCTCCTTTCTGTGAACGTGATTTTAGAACTCCTGAAACCATCGAAACACATGATGAAAAAGGGGAGTTTTTAATCAAAATCAAAAAGGAAAACACCTTGCATGAAGTAGTTTATGCTTCACATCCTTTTGATGTGATTGGATGGGATGGTTATAATTTTCCGTATGCAATAAATATTCAAGATTTTGAGCCTATTACAGGTCGCGTGCATCAACCGCCACCCGTGCATCAACAATTTGAAGCACACAATTTTGTGATTTGTTCTTTCTGCCCAAGGTTGTATGACTATCACCCCGAAGCCATTCCAGCACCTTACAACCACAGCAATATTGATTCGGACGAAGTGTTGTATTATGTAGACGGAGATTTTATGAGTAGAAATCACGTTGAAAAGGGGTATATTTCACTGCACCCAGCTGGAATTCCACACGGACCGCATCCAGGAGCCATGGAACGTTCCATCGGACAGAAAGAAACATTAGAATTGGCAGTAATGGTTGACACCTTCAGACCTCTCCGATTAACACAAAAAGCAATAGAAATAGCAGATAACGATTATTATAAATCATGGTTAGAATAAAGTTGTAATGACTTGCAGTAAAGTGCAAAGTCTAATACCTTATTTCTAACATCTAAAATCTTATTAAAGACATGGCAAAAGAAGTAAAAAACGTAGAATACGGATTAGAGAAAATTTTTGAAGGAGCGCAGGATTTCTTGCCGCTACTAGGAACAGATTATGTAGAGTTTTATGTGGGTAATGCGAAACAATCGGCGCATTTTTACAAGACGGCTTTTGGGTTTCAATCGGAAGCTTATGCTGGTTTGGAAACTGGAGTAAAAGATCGCGCTTCGTATGTGCTGCGTCAGGATAAAATTCGGTTGGTATTAACTACAGCATTGAAAAGCGATTCTCCAATTGGGGAGCATGTAAAAAAACACGGTGATGGTGTAAAGGTAGTTGCGTTATGGGTAGAAGATGCTCGCTCTGCGTACGAAGAAACAACCAAGCGAGGCGCTAAATCATTCATGGAACCAACGGTTGAAAAAGACGAGCACGGTGAAGTTGTTCGCGCTGGAATTTACACGTATGGCGAAACCGTTCATATGTTCGTAGAACGTAAAAACTACAAAGGAACATTTTTACCAGGTTATGAAAAATGGGAATCAGATTACAACCCTGCACCCACTGGTTTAAAGTTCATCGACCACATGGTGGGGAATGTAGGCTGGAACGAAATGAATACGTGGGTAAAATGGTACGAAGATGTGATGGGCTTTGAGAACTTTTTGTCGTTTGACGATAAGCAAATTCACACGGAGTATTCGGCATTGATGTCAAAAGTAATGGCAAACGGTAATGGTCGTGTAAAATTCCCGATTAATGAACCCGCTGAAGGAAAGAAAAAGTCTCAAATTGAAGAGTACCTTGATTTCTATGAAGGTCCAGGTGTTCAGCACATTGCAGTGGCTACAGATGATATCATCAAAACGGTTTCTGACTTGAGAAGTCGTGGTGTAGAATTTTTATCTACTCCTCCGGATGAGTATTACAAAGCCATTCCTGACCGTGTTGGCGCTTTTGACCACGAAGTAAAAGAGGACATCAGAAAAATCCAAGAATTGGGAATTATGGTAGATGCCGATGAAGAAGGTTATTTACTTCAAATCTTTACGAAGCCTGTAGAAGACAGACCTACCTTATTCTTTGAAATCATTCAACGAATGGGAGCAAGAGGATTTGGTGCAGGTAACTTTAAAGCTTTGTTTGAATCCATCGAAAGAGAACAAGCAAAACGTGGTACTTTGTAATTGTTGAATTTTAGAAACGAATAGTAAAAGCGGTTGGTGTTGTATCAGCCGCTTTTTTAGTTGTACTAAAAAGTGAGACAGCCGTTATGCCCATACGTCATTAGAAATAAACACCGTTCCTTTAAATAAAGCAATGGTTTTATTGTGTTGGTTTAGAACGGTTACTTCATAAACACCCACAGTTTTTCCACGATTGAGTTCACGGCAAGTGGCGGTAAGCGTGTCTCCTATTTGGGTAGGACGAGTATGGGAAATGGAGGTTTCGATGCTCACACATTTTTGACCATAAGCATTCGATGCAAAGGCTAAGGCGGAGTCAGCGAGACTATAACTTATTCCGCCATGGGCAATATTAAACCCATTAACCATTTCTTCATTTAGAGTCAGCGATAAGGTACAACTTCCTCTATCAATAGCGACTATTTCAACACCTAACCATTTCGAAAAGGCATCGCCATCCATCATTTTCTGGACAATTTCAAGGGGTTTCATTCCCCTTTAATTGCGTTATTCATAAGTCCAATCATCCCTACACCTACAATAAATAACAATGAAGCTGTTTCGTCGTCAAGTTCATCACCGGTTTCATCCTGTAAGGAAACATCAGCGGCTAAAAAATGTACCAATTCGGGTTGATTACAAAAAGCAATAATTACATCCAGATCGTCGTCATCCATGAATTCTTCTAGCACATTGGAATAGTCTTCTTGAAAAGCGTCAATTTCCTCATCCGAAATACTTTTTAGGGAAATCTTTTGTTGTACAAAGGCTTCGGAAAAAACGGTAAAATAATATACCGATAATGCGGCCAATTGGTCATTTTGTGTTTCCATTCCTGCCGAGATGGCATAAGTAATAAGCGGACTTTGCTGTAACGCGTAGGTTTCAGATAGTTTTTCTAAGGCGTCATCATTTAATTCATCAATTTTCTCAACGGCCTTTTGAATGTTTTCTAGTGTAATTATCTTCATTATTTGAATATTGCTTTTAGACTCATGTCCAACGATTTAACTGAATGTGTAAGTGCTCCAGAAGAAATATAATTAATCCCTGTTTCTGCATAAGCGCGAAGAGTTTCTTCTGTAATTCCTCCTGAGGCTTCTGTTTCTATATGAGCTGGTATTTTGTGGAGTACGGATTTAATATCTTCTGGGGTAAAGTTATCAAGCATAATGCGGTCCACATTCCCAACAGCTAAAACCTCATCCAGTTCTTTTTCGTCTCGTACTTCAATTTCTACTTTTAATTTTAGCTTGTTTTTTTCTAAATAATCGGTAGTTCGCTGAATTGCTTGTGCAATTCCTCCGGCATAATCAATGTGATTATCTTTGATCATAATCATATCGTACAACCCGTGTCTGTGATTATGTCCTCCACCTATGGTTACGGCCCATTTTTCAATGGCACGAATTCCAGGCGTTGTTTTACGTGTGTCTAACAATCGTGAGTCAGTTCCTTCAATTAAACGCGCATAATGATGGGTTTTTGTGGCAATACCACTCATCCTTTGCATAAAGTTTAACACCAATCGTTCTGTTGCTAATATAGAACGCGAACTTCCTTCTACTTCAAAGGCTATATCTCCTACTTTAACTGCTCTTCCATCCAAGTGATGAACTGTAATTTTTAAGTCAGGATCGTATGTTAAAAATATTTTTTTAGCCAACTCAACGCCTGCTAATATGCCATTTTCTTTGATAAGTAATTTTGCATGCCCGGTAGCCTTTTCTGGAACACAAGCTAACGCAGAGTGATCTCCTTCCCCAAGATCTTCTTTTAAAGCGAGTTCAATTATTGCATCAATCATGGTTCAAAATTACATAAATTATCGCTTTTCTGTTTTTAATTAAGGCAGATATAGTTAATTTATTATAACCTTTTTGTGACACAGCATCTTTACCATTGCGGGCAGGTTCCACAGCCATCGGTAGGTCGTGCAAATATGGAGAACCCTAAAGCAATTTCAGGAGAAAAAAATAAATTAGCGTGTTCTGCTGTAGTGGTTCGTGTAGTATTTAGTGCAATATTGTTTTGCGCAATGAGCCCTGTGTTAATTCCAACTTGAAGAAAAATATGCTGTGAAAAAACGAAGCGTGTGCTTGCGTGAATAGCTGCAGAAAAACCGCTAATTCCCGCCGGACTGTTTTGAGGTAGTCCATCGTACCAATATTCAGCATTAGAAATTACAGGGCCTCCTTTTACACCAAGAGCTGTTTGAAATGCAAAGTTAGGCGTTCTTTTTTTTACCCATTGGTCTACTCGAATGAGAGAAGCTTGTAAGATGGTTGCTCCGCTTTCTTGGTAATAATTTATGGTTTCTATGGCTTCGTTAAAAGAAGCTTGTGTTACCTGACCACTATATTGACTATGGGAGCCCGGAGAAAAATCTCCAGAAAAAAAAGAGTTTTCATCAGGGGCTAAAAACACATTTTGTCTATCCACGTGAATTCCAACTGCCCATTTATGAGCCACGAAATAACCCAGATAAAAATTAATTTGTGGTGTTTCAGCACTATTGAAGAAACTTCCTACAGGAGCGTAATCAGCGTTGTCAGAAAAAGGAAGTTCGTTAGCCGTAAAAGAATAATTCTGAGCGTTTA
>SKHH01000007.1 GCA_007117055.1 Lishizhenia sp.
CTTGTTGAAACAGGTATTCGCACAAAAAACGATGTTCAAATTATTTCAGATGAATTAAGCATTGGGGATACCATCATCACTTCTGGTTTGTTAGGATTAAGAGAAGGATTAACTGTTAAAGGAAAACTTCGTTAATTATGAGTCTATCTTCCATCAGCATCAATAGGCCAGTTCTCACTACGGTAATGTCTATAGTGATAATTGTTTTTGGTATCATCGGATTCACCTATCTTGGTGTTCGAGAATTTCCCTCAGTAGACCCTCCCATTATTACCGTAACCACAAATTATCCAGGAGCGAATGCTGACATAATAGAGTCTCAAATTACCGAGCGGCTAGAGGAAGCGATCAGTGAAGTTCAAGGAATTCGAACCTTAAGCTCTGTAAGTAGTGACGGTAGAAGCACAGTAACTGTTGAGTTTGATTTATCTATGGATTTAGATGCCGCTGCCAACGACATTCGTGACAAAGTTTCGGGAGCCGTTCGAAACCTACCCGTTGATGCCGATCCTCCCATTGTTGCAAAATCAGATGCCGATGCCGAAACCATATTTTCATTGACGGTGCAATCGGATACAAAGAGCCTTCTCGAGCTGACTGAGTTTGGTAACAATGTTTTCAAAGAGCGACTTCAAACCATTCAAGGAATTAGTAAAATTTACATTTGGGGAGAAAAGAAGTTTGCCATGAAACTCATTCTTGATCCTATTAAAATGGCTGGATTAGGAATTACACCAAGAGATGTTCAGCAAGCGCTCAATAATGAAAATGTGGAATTGCCATCAGGTAGAATTGAAGGCAAAGATGTAGAGTTAACAATTCGCACCTTTGGACGTCTTACGACAGAAAATGAATTCAATGATTTAATTGTTGCTCAACGCAATGGGAAAATTATTCAATTAAAAGACATTGGAAGTGCGCAATTAAGACCCGAAAATGAACGCACCTTACTTCGTGGAAATGGCGGTCAACCCATGATCGGTATTGCTGTTCAACCACAACCTGGCGCTAACTATATCGATATTGTAGATGAAATTTACGACCGTGTAAGTCAAATACAACGAGAGCTCCCTGAAGATATTCGTTTAGGCGTTGCGTTAGATTCCACCATCAATATTCGAAAATCGATCAAAGAAGTACAAAACACGGTCATAATAGCATTTTTATTAGTGGTACTGGTTATCTATTTATTCTTAAGAGATTGGAGAACTACGATTATCCCAATTATTGCTATTCCAATTTCATTAATTGGAACGTTCTTCGTCATGTATATTATGGATTTTTCCATAAACATATTAACACTATTGGGAATCGTTTTAGCGACCGGACTTGTAGTAGATGATGCCATTGTTGTAATGGAAAACATCTATGCTAAAGTAGAAAAAGGAATGAAGGCAAAAAAAGCAGCTCATGAAGGGGCTAAAGAAATTATTTTTGCTGTGATATCTACAACTGTTACGCTTGTTGCTGTATTTCTTCCCGTAATATTCCTTGAAGGATTAACTGGTAGGTTATTCAGAGAGTTTGGAATTGTAGTTGCCGGCGCTGTAATTATATCTTCCTTTATCTCTCTTACATTAACTCCGATGATGAGTGCACGCATACTCAAAAAGAAAGAAAGAAAATCAAAACTGTATCGTATCACCGAGGATTTTTTCGATTGGCTAAGTAATAGTTATCGTAATACCTTAACAAATTTCATGCGTTTTTCATGGGTTTCTCTTGTATTTATTCTCATTACTGGTGTGTTCATTTATTTCATTGGAAGTACCATTCAGTCCGAATTAGCTCCTAGAGAAGACAAAGGCAGGTTACAAATTATAGCTACAGCTCCCGAGGGCACCTCTTTTGAGCGCATGGATGCATTTCAACAAGAATTAATCCAATTAACAGATACGCTTCCCGAAAAGGCGCATTTACTTTCTGTGACCTCTCCTGGGTTTGGCTCTTCTATTTCAACCAATACGGGGTTTGTACGGTTAACCTTAACACCGAAAACAGAGCGTAAAAAATCTCAGAACGATTTAGCCAATGAGCTCAACGTGATGTTAAAGCGCTTCAATTTTGCACGCACCTATGTGCGACAAGAAGAAACGATTGGAGGTGGACGAATGGCAGGTCTTCCGGTGCAATATGTTTTACAAGCACCAACACTAGGTCAACTCGAAGAAGTTCTCCCAACATTTCTGGACGAAGCAAACAGTCATCCTTACTTCCAAGTGGTAGATGTTAATTTAAAATTTAATAAGCCTGAAATTCAAGTGACTATAGACCGTAAAAAAGCACAATCTTTAGGGGTTTCTGTTCTAGATATAGCAGAAACATTGCAACTTTTCTTTTCAGGTCAACGCTATGGCTATTTCATCATGAAAGGAAAGCAATACGAAGTAATAGGTGAGGCTCAAAAATCGTTTCGAGATGACCCATACGATCTCAAACAAGCTCATGTAAGAAGTAGTTCGGGAGCTTTAATTCCCTTGGGAAATTTAATTAGCTTATCTGAAGAGTCAAGTCCACCGCAACTTTTCCGATACAATCGCTATGTTTCGGCAACGATTTCCGCTTCTACTGTACCCGGAAAAACGATTGGTGATGGAATAAATGCTATGAATGAAATCGCAAGTAAAACACTCGACGATTCTTTTACAACTACCTTAGCAGGAACATCAAAAGAATTTGCTGAAAGTAGCAGTAGTTTATTCTTTGCATTCGCATTAGCGCTCGTATTAGTATTCTTAGTGTTATCGGCTCAATTTGAAAGCTTTGTAGATCCGTTAATTATTATGTTTACGGTTCCTCTGGCTCTAGCTGGAGCTTTAATTAGTCTCCATTTACTAGGGCATACCTTAAACATTTTCTCTGAAATAGGAATTATAGTTTTAGTTGGAATCGTTACGAAAAACGGTATATTGATCGTTGAGTTCGCCAACCAACGAAAAGAAGCTGGACTCACTAAATTAGAAGCCATCATCGATGCATCTGCTCAGCGATTTCGTCCAATTCTTATGACATCCTTGGCTACGATTCTTGGGGCATTACCCATCGCTTTAGCTTTAGGAGACGCAGCCACAAGTCGCGTTCCAATGGGAGTTGCTATTATTGGCGGACTATTGTTTTCCCTACTATTGACCTTGTATGTAATTCCAGGACTTTATTTGATGATGTCAAAAAGCTCAGTAACAACCAAAGAAGAAGATTCACTATGATAAAGTATATAATTATACTACTGATAAGCACATTTCCAATTGTTAGTTTTTCACAACTTACCTTTTCATACGAAGAGTATATTTCAGAGGTGTTAGCAAAAGACTTTGGAATTCTGATGATGAAAAACGAACAACAAATCGCCGCAAATGAAAACAATATCGGTGCAGCTGGATATCTTCCTCGCATTTCAATGGATGCAAGACAAGACTTTACCGTAAACAGCGCACGACAAGAATTCCTCGGAGGTCAAACTAACGAAGCAGATAATGCTCAAAACAGAGCTTTCGATGTCGGTGGACTTTTAGAATGGACCTTTTTTGACGGTTTTAAGATGTTCGCAACGGACAAAAAACTGAATCATTTAGAAGAAACGGCGCAACTCAATACACGCGCTGAAATAGAATTTAAAATCTACGAAGCCTCTATACAGTTTTACACCTATTTACTGCTTAAAGAAATGCAGTCTACCTATGAAACAGCTGTTGATTTATCCAAGTTGCGATTTGAGGATATGCAAAATAAATTTGAAAATGGTGTCGCTACAAAAGTCGAACTACTCCAATCCGAATTAGACTTAACAGCTGATAGTTCTGCTCTTTTATTGAATCAGAAAGAATTGAGAAATATTAAAATTCAATTGGCTAAAATGATCACATTACCATTAGATGAGGAGTTTTCCGTTAATGGTCAACTTCCCGAAAGTATTTCCCCAATAGCATGGGAAGACATTTTAGATCAAGCCAATGAGAAAAACACCAATTTATTATTAGCTAAGTCTGCATTAGCAGTAAGAGAATCAGAAAAAAAAGAAGCGCTATCTCGTTTTTATCCGCAGTTGGGATTTTATGCAGCCTATAATTTAAACACAGCACAAAATGAAGTAGGATTTCTCTTATCAAACCGCGTCTATGGCCCGAGTGTTGGATTAACATTGCGCTGGGATATACTCGATCAATTGTCCCGCTTTCAAGAGTTGAAAAATGCTAAAATTCATATTGAAAATGCAGAATTAGGGTTGAAAGAGCAACAATTATTTATTTCAAGTGAGCTAAAAAAAGCATTTAATGAATTTGAATGGGCGAGTAAAACCCTATCTTTTGAATTAAGAAATAAAGTTTCCACCAACAACATTGTTGAAATCGCCAAAGTTTCTTTAGATGCAGGCACCATAACTGCATTAGAACTAAGAGAAATTCAATTTAGTTTAATTGAAGCGCAACGTAGAATACTGTCCACACAACTAGATTATGTTACTGCTAAATTAAACTTAGACTTACAAACAGGGAAGTGGAGTGTTTTATAAGCTTTTTTCAGATGAACTTATTGCGGTAAAAACACTTCCGCCATCATACATCGTGCGCTACCACCTCCGTGTTTTTCAATAACATCAATTGTTGGTGAAAGAATCTTACAGTAACTCGAAATACGTTCTACTTGATCTTTCGTCAAAGCATTCAAGGCTGTTATACTCATTACTAGAAATGGTTCTCCTTTTGCATTTTTCACTTGCAGCATATTTCCGGCAAAAGCGTGCATTTGTTCCTCGGAAATGGAAATAATTTCTTTTCCATCCTTTTCTAAACTATTGATTACACTTTCACGCTCTGTTGTATCGTCAATAGTATCCAAGCAAATCACAGCAAAACGATCTGCAATGCACATCATCACATTAGTATGATAAATAGCAAGTCGTTCATTATTTACTGTCTGATTAGCTGTAAACATTATCGGTTCAAATTCCATTTGCTCGCAAAATGAAACAAACAGCTCTTTATGAGCACGTGGAGATAAGGCGCAATAAGCCTTTTCATTTTCACGATCGAAAATAATACTTCCCGTACCTTCCAAGAAAACGTCCTGACTTTCGTATTCAGATAAGTCGACAACCTGTTCTATTTTAAACCCCAGTTCTTGTAATTCATCCAGCACATCTGCCCTTCTTTCTCTTCTTCTATTTTCCGCATACATGGGATATAAAACAACCGTTCCATCATCGTGAAAACTGACCCAATTATTAGGAAATAATGCGTCAGGCGTATCGTTTTCTTTGATATCATTCACCACAACAACATGAATTCCATTTTCTTGAAGCAACGATACAAAATCATCAAATTCACTAGCAGCCAACTCGTTCATCTTTTCTGGGTGAACTTCTGAATTTTGTTGGAAATAATTATTTACCGCTGTCTCCTCGTTCATTCGAAAAGATGCTGGTCGAACCATTAAAATTGTATTTGTTATCTGTTTCATTGCTTCTTTTTAAATTCTGCGTAAAGGTAATGTAGAACACCTCAATAATCCCTCTTGTTTTGCTATTTCTCGGTAAGATATTTCCTCCACGGTAATCCCATTACTTCTCAACCAATCATTCAATCGCTTGAAATGCTTATCCGAAACCACTACTTCAGGACTAATTGAGAAAATATTACTCGTCATGTCATACATTTCCTGCTTATCAATTTCAAAAACATTCTCTCTTCCGAATAGATCAACTAGCCACTGATACTCCTCTTCTTCTAAGAATCCATTTTTATGAATAATTGCTTTATTTTTCCCAACAGGCTGAAAACAACAATCTAAGTGCAAGGCATTTTCCTTCGCATTTGTATTGCTTTTTCTAAGGTTGAAAGACTTCACTTTTTTAGTTGGAAATAAATCCTGTATCGCTTGTACACCTTTTTCATTAGTTCTTGCGGTAATATAATCGGGATAATCTTGACCTCGATAAGTCCCAATAAAAATATAATCGCCATGAGGCATTACGTCTCCCCCCTCGATATGACAATCTTCTGGTAAATGAACAATTTTATCTGCATCAATTTTATCCAATACATATTGTATAGCATCCAATTCTTTTTCTCTATCAGGTAAAATATTGGATTTAATGAATTTATCTTCAATAACAAACCCTATGTCACGTGAAAAAATTTGATTATAATCATCAATGACCTTAGGGCGATATACTGTTACACCGTGTTTTTTTAATGCCAATTCAAACGCTGTCATCTCTTTGACCATATCCTCTTCTTTTGGATAGGTCCCTGCTTTGATATTTTCTATAGATTTTGGATCATATGCATCTTCAACAGAAGGTGTTTTTCCATTACTTACTGCTGTACCTAGCACCACCTCTTTCAAAGTGCTAGTTTCGTCTTGAATCTGTAGTAGAATTTTTTCCATACATCAAAAAAATAGGTTTACATGAATAAAACTCCGAATATATAGATAATGTGATTAACATTTAATTAAAATAATTGAATTATTTTTGCAAAGACAACTATACATTTTTAATTACGTCAATACTAAAAAGATTAAGTTTTTTTTTAACTTAGTTTACGATGTTTTAGAACCTATCGAATGAATAAAAAAATATCCATATTTTTTTTGTGTTTACTTTTCTATAGTGGAATAAGTTTTTCTCAAATTTCTATTAATACCCAGCCCTCATCAGAGGATAATATCGTGTCTATTTGCTTAGAAGAAGAAGTCATATTCTCAATTAATTCTGATGATTTTCCAACAGGAACAACATTCGAATGGTCTTTTCCAGGAGGTATTCCTTCAAACTCTTCAGGTGAAGGACCTCACAACATTACTTACAGTTCTGCAGGCGAATTTACAGCTAGCTTAGAAGCCAATGGAGAAACATATGAGATAGATGTTTTTGTAGGCACACCAACTACGCCTGAATTGGTATTGTCTTCTTCACAATGGTCTATTACTACTCAAGATGGTATAGAATATTTTACCCGTTGCGGTTTAAATTCTTCTCCCATCTTTTTTACTATTGATACAGATGGTCAAACAAGTGAAAGTGAACATACGATAGATTGGGGAAATGGACTAGTCACTCCATTATCTGGTATTCAAAATAGCACTATTAACACTGTTTATAACGCAGGTGTTTATGAAATTAATTATACACATGATAATGGTAACGGATGTATAGATCACGTATCGTACAATGTTTTTATAGGTATTAGTCCAAATGCTGGTTTAGAGTTTTCTTCCAGTTTAGTTTGTATTCCCGGTCAATTCAACTATCAACTTACAAACTTTTCATCAAATCCTCCCGGAACAACTTATGAGGTTGTTTTTAACGATGGATCGGATCCCGCTACCTTCACTCATCCTCCAGATCCGTTTCAATCTCACATTTTTGAGGAGTCTTCTTGCGGAATTGGAGCTAACAGTCAGTATTCGGGCTCCCTTTTCGTAGAAAATGTGTGTGGAAGTTCTAGTATAGAAAATTTTGGCCCTATTACAGTTTACCAAAGTGTGGATGCCGATTTCAATGTTGAACCTGGTTTAGAAGTATGTGTAGAGTCCAATGTAATCATCGAAGATGATAGTGAGGCCGGAGTTGACATAAACGCAGGAGAATGTACTGAAGACTATTCTATATTTTGGGAAATTGAACCCAACTCAGGCTTCACCATTAATAGTGGAGAATTAGGAGATGATGGCGGATTCATCGACTTTTATGATATTTGGAATGAGGGCTCTTCCGTACTTGATATTACTTTTCACGAACCTGGTGAATATGAAGTGACTTTATATGCTGCAAATTCTTTTGAATGTGGAATAGATACAGAAACCTATGTAATTTGTGTCAACCCAGAACTTACTGCACAATTTGATATGAACGAAAGCATTGCTTGTGCCCCTTTTCAATTAGAACTAGATAATAATTCTAGTACATCCGAATGCTCGGGAAATATTTTTGAATGGATTATTACTCGAGATAATCCAGAAGGCTGTCCAATCGAAGAAGCCAATGACTTTGAATTCATTAATGGAACGGATGCAAACTCTTTCGAGCCGGAAATCATCTTTAATTCTCCTGGAGTATATACCATTCGTCTTGAAAACAGTCTTCAAAGCAATATCCCTGGCGCTTTGTGCGAAGATGCTTCTTTCGAACAAACCTTAATCATTAAAGAAACTCCACATGCTCAATTGAACGACCTGATTTTTTGTCAAGACGAAATAGTAGAACTAAATGCTATTGTAAATGATTGTTATGGAGAAGACCCTATAAGTTATAATTGGCA
>SKHH01000245.1 GCA_007117055.1 Lishizhenia sp.
ATGAAAGATAAGGTTTGGGACAAGGCACTTTCAGACACCGCAGAATTGAAGCTTTTTCACGAAAAAAACAAGACTAAATATGTTTGGGATGACAGAATTCACGCAAATGTTTTTTCATCCAATGATGCCGAAAAAGCGAATCAAGCAATGGCCTTAATTCAAGAAAAGGACACCCTTCCTGCTAAAAAAATTGTTTCGAGAATCAATCGTGAATCCCAATTAAACCTTTCATTGAAAACGGATAAGTTTTCCATCAATGAAACCCCATACTTGAAAGAAACACAGTGGAAAGATGGAGCACTCAAACTAGTGGAAGACGATGGAATGTATCACATCGTTCAGGTTATTGAAGTGCTTCCAAGTAGGGAAAAAACCTTTCAAGAAGCTAGAGGGGCAGTTATTCAAGATTATCAAAATCACTTGGAAGAAACGTGGCTGGAAGAACTTCGCGAAAGACATATAATTACAGTACATAATGAGGTACTTTACAGCCTTGGTAAATAAAATAGCAAATTGTAATCTAAAACGTCAGTTTTTATGGAGCATTTTAATCTTGTTCTTAACTAGCTGTGATTTTACAAAACAGGAAATAATTGCAAAAGTGGATAGCCACGAATTGCATTATGAAGACGTCTATCGTCATTTTCAACAAATGAACATCCCTATAGATGACCAAAAACTAGTGGATGAATTTGTTACAGACTGGATTAAACAAAAAGTGGTAGATCTTGAACTAAAAGAGTTGAATCCATCAGCACATTATGAGAATCAACATCAAGCGGAAAAAAATCGATACGCTTTAAATTTATTTTCCATGGAAAACAAAATTATTGAAGAACGATTAGACACACTGATTACAGAAGATGAAATTTTACAATACTATCGAAATAATCGAGACAATTACATTTCTAAAAGTTATATTGTAAAAGCGCTATACATTAAAATTCCAGACTCAATATCAGTATCTGAGAAGTTAAAAACAGCATTTCTGTTAAAAAAGGATAAAGACAGGGAGGTTGTTAAGAAATATGGCAACCTTTATGCTACTAATTTTTACTTTGAAGAAGACAAATGGATTTTCTTTGAAGATTTAGTGAGAGACATCCCTATGACAGAGGACAGTAAGGAGCAGTTGATCAAAAACAAAGAGCATGCGGTGTTCACAGATAAAAATGATATTTATTTATTAAACATCTTTGACTTTCGTTATAAACGGTCTGAAACTCCTTTAGATTTTGAAAAGGAAAAGATACGAAAACATATTTTGAAACGTAGAATAAATACCCTGAGGGAAGAAATAAGAATAAATATTTTAGAAAATGCAAAAGAAAAATACATTATTGAGCGCTATTAGTTTACTAATACTCTCTTTTACCAGTTTTTCTCAAATAAGTGAAGGCCCTCTTGGTGGAGGGAATTTGCCTGTTGTTGATAGAATCATTGCCAAAGTAGGGGAAAACATTATCTTACATTCTGACATAGAAGTTCAGAAACTTCAAGCTATGCAGGAAGGATATGAATTGGACTACATGAGTGAGTGTAGAATTTTAGAAGAAATGCTGTATCAAAATCTATTAATTCACCAAGCAAATCTTGATTCCGTAGTAGTATCAGATGGTCAAGTCGATGGAGAAATGGAAAATCGATTACGCAACATTGAAATGCAAATCGGAGGAAGACAGCAGTTAGAAGAGTTTTATGGGAAAACCTACCAAGAAATAAAAAATGAATTTAGAGATGTTATCCGTGATCGTCTAGTCGCTCAAAAAATGGAGCAAACGATTACCCAGGAAATAAAAGTTACTCCGAGAGATGTTCGTCGACTGTTTGAAGAAATACCAACAGACAGCCTCCCCATGGTTAATGAGCAGGTTTCACTACAACAAATTGTTGTTTTTCCAAAAGTATCACAGCGTGATAAAAACGCTACTATTACCCAATTGGAAAAATGGAGAAATGATATTTTACGTGGAAGTAAATCTTTTGAAGCTGTAGCTACCATGCACTCTGATGACCCTGGAAGTGCGAAGCAAGGTGGAAAAATTGCAGCCTCAAGAGGAATGATGGTGAAACCATTTGAAGCGGCTGCGTTTTCACTGAATGTAGGAGATATCTCTGAGGTAGTAGAAACAGAATATGGTTTTCACATTATTCAACTTGTCGAGAGAAAAGGAGATGATTATGTTGTTCGTCATATATTAAAAATTCCAGAAGTAGATCGCTCTGCTTTTACACAAGCAGCTGCTGTGATAGACGAATGTGTTGCTAAAATAGAAGCTGGAGAATTAACTTGGGAACAAGCAGTTGCTATTTATTCAGAAGATGAAGTATCCAAGCAAAACCAAGGGACAATAATCAATCCTTATTCCGGTGAATTATTTTGGGATGTCGCTGCTCTTGGACAAATTGATAAAGAACTACATGCACAAGTCAACCGAATGGATGAAGGTTTTATTTCTCAACCTATGTTATTCAGTGATCCTCAAAGGAGAAAAGAAGGTATCAGAATTGTTCGTGTAAAATCGAGACGTCCTCCGCATAGAGCTAACCTGAAAGATGATTACACCGTTATCAAAAGAGCTGCAGAAAACCGAAAAAAAGAAGAAGCTATTGAAAGATGGGTAAATGAAACAATTCCTACCGCTTATATTCGAATTGACGAAAAATTTAGAAGCTGTCAATACCTCTATAATTGGTAATGTGTATATTTACAGTCTATCAAATAAATATATAATATGTCAAACGTAGAAGCAGTTCAAGAACTTGTAGAAAATCATAAACGATTAAAAAAAGAAATTGAAAAGGTAATTGTTGGACAAGAAGAAGTGATCGATCAGGTACTCATTTCTATTTTATCTCGAGGACATTGTTTACTTGTAGGTGTACCAGGTCTGGCTAAAACCTTATTAGTAAACACCATTGCGCAAACTTTAGGATTGTCATTTAATCGAATTCAGTTTACACCAGACTTGATGCCTTCTGACATTGTAGGATCCGAAATTCTTGACGATAGTAGAAATTTTAAATTTGTAAAAGGTCCATTATTTCACAATATTGTTCTTGCTGATGAAATTAACCGTACTCCACCTAAAACACAATCGGCCTTATTGGAAGCAATGCAAGAACGTTCTGTAACAACTGCAGGTCAAAACTATGCCTTACCGAGACCATTTTTCGTTTTAGCAACCCAAAACCCAATAGAGCAAGAAGGAACATATCCACTGCCAGAAGCTCAATTAGATCGCTTTATGTTTAATATTTGGGTGGATTACCCCACTTTTGAAGAGGAATTAGCAATTGTAAAAGCAACTACTTCCGATAAAAAAGTTTCCCTTCAACAAATTATCACAGGGGAACAAATCGAAAAATACCAAGCCTTAATACGCGAAGTCCCCGTAGCTGATAACGTACTGGAATATGCCGTTAAATTAGTGGGAAAAACAAGAATCAATAATGACTTAGCGCCAGAGATAACTAAAAAATATTTGTCTTGGGGTGCTGGACCAAGGGCTTCTCAATACCTTATCATTGGTGCGAAATGTCATGCGCTACTCAATGGGAAGTTTGCTCCAGATATTGAAAATGTGAAAGCTGTGGCTCATCCTATTTTACGTCATAGATTGGTGCGTAACTATCGTGCTGAAGCAGATGGTTATTCAATGGACAAAATAATTACTGAGTTACTGTAAGTCAAATACGGATTTCTCATATACAATGAAACAGATATTTTACGTTATAATGACTGTATAAACTATGTAATGAAGTCAGTAATTCTCCTGTTCTTATTAATTGTAAACGGATTTGTATTTACACAAACTGCTGTGATTACTGGAAAAGTCGTAGACAAAAGTAACAGAGGTTTTCCTGATGTTCAAGTCAGTATCGTCGATCAACCACTTTATAGAACCAAATCAAACTTAGATGGAAAATATCGGCTTGTTGTTCCGTCTAAACAATTAATTCAAATTGCTGTATCTTATGATGAAGAACAGTTTTTGTTTTCGGTATTTTTAGATGATAATGAAACAAAAGAGTTAGACAAAGTAAGGTTCGCTGTTCAATCGGTTGAGGGAATAGAAGTAACAGCTAAATCAACGGATAACACCATTCAACGATTACCAGCTATTGAAGTCCAAAACATTCCAGGACCGCAGAATTCTGTGGAACGATACTTAACCCTAACAACTGCAGCAACCTCTAATAATGAGCTTACAAATAATTACAATGTTCGTGGAGGAAGTTACGATGAAAACTTAGTCTATGTGAATGGTTTTATGGTGTATCGTCCCTTTTTAACGCGAACCGGACAACAAGAAGGAATGAGTTTCATTAATCCTAATTTAGTAGAAGATATTTCATTTAGTGCGGGAGGATTTGCCGCAAGATACGGAGACCGACTTAGTTCGGTGTTAGATATCACTTATCGAACGCCAGAACGGTTTAGAGGCTCCAGTGATATGTCTTTACTTGGTTTCGGCGCACATGTCGAAGACAAAGTAAGTGCTAGATTTAACTATATGGCTGCTGCCCGCTATCAAGACCAAAGTTATGTGTTAAACTCACTCCCAGTGCAAGGAGCTTATCGACCACGTTTTTATGATTTTCAATTACTCACAAACTACGACCTCACGGAAAATTTAAAATGGTCTATTTTGGGGCACTTTTCTTCCAATGATTTCCGATTTGCGCCTGAAACACAAGAAACAAATTTTGGAACAATAAACCAAGCTCTGAGTTTTCGGGTATTTTTTCAAGGAGAAGAATTGACCCGCTTTCAAACCATAACCGGAGCCACTTCACTAAAATGGGATGTGAACAAACGATTAAATTTAGACCTTTACACCAGTATATTTAATACCGATGAGCAAGAAACCTTTGATATATTAGGGCAGTATTTCATCAATGAATTAGAAACCGATCCATCCAAAGAGGAATTTGGAGATTCTGTAGGAACTATTGGCATTGGAACATTTTTAGACCATGCTAGGAATCGTCTATTTGCCACAATTTATCAAACGAGGCATGAAGGTGAGTATAAGTTTTTACGCATGACGGAAGATGGCCTAGATTATGAAAACAAAGGCGTTTTGAGATGGGGAGCAAGTGCGCAATATGAAGTATTTGATGATGTCATGAGCGAATGGAAACTTATTGATTCAGCTGGTTACAGTATTCCTCAAAATCCAGCCGATAAAATTGAACTCTTTGATGTCATTAAAGCCGAAAACGTCTTGGAAACATTTAGAACATCAGGATTTGTACAATTTGACAAAACATGGGAAACGATACAAGACACCTTGCCAATAAAGGTATATAAACGCTTTAAAAATGAAGAAGGAAAACGAGATAAAGTTGAAATTCAAGACACTGTGTATGGTGCGCGTAAAAAAGTACACCTTCATTCTGGAGTGCGTGGAGGATATACAGCTTTTAATAATGAGTTTTACGCCACACCAAGGGCTGGAGTTAGTTATTTTCCCTCAAAATATTACATCGATGAAAACGATCAATTAAAAAAACGGATGATTCGACTCCATGCTAGTACTGGATTATATTACCAACCTCCTTTTTACCGTGAATTAAGAAGCTTCAACGGACCTATGAACTTAGATGTTTTGAGCCAAAAATCTCTCCATTTTGTAACCGGGGTTGATTATTCCTTTGAAATGTGGGGTAGAGAAAAACCATTCAAATACACCGGAGAACTTTTTTACAAGCACATGTGGGATGTAAACCCTTACCAAATTGATAATGTTAGAACACGTTATTTTGCTATGAATGATGCCGTAGCTTACGCATACGGAATGGACATGAATTTGCACGGTGAATTTATCCCAGGGGTTGAATCGTTTTTCAAAATGGGTATTATGCGCACAATGGAGGACTTTCTAAATGATTATTATTACGATTATTTCAATTCGGATGGCGAAAAAATAATTCCTGGGTTTACGTTCAACGATGTAGCAGTAGATAGTACGCGAAATGAACCTGGTTTTATACCACGACCTACGGATCAATGGTTCACGTTTGCAATGCTTTTTCAAGACAAAATGCCCAATTTTGAGCAATTCACTGTACAATTGGGTTTAAATTATGGTTCACGTTTACCCTATGGTCCACCCGACAGAAACAGATACAAAGATACGCTTCGTCAGCGCCCCTACTTCAGAGTTGACATCGGATTTGGATATGATTTCCTGTACCAAAAACCCAATAAAGAAGATCGAAAAAAATGGCTAAGACCATTCAACGATGTTCGATTAAACTTCGAAGTATTCAATTTATTAGGTATCAATAATGTTCTATCACAGCAATGGGTGCAAGATACGCAAGGAAGATACTATGCCATTCCAAACTACCTCACTTTCCGACGGTTCAATCTGAAATTGATTTTGAGGTGGTAAATTGTTTTCTGTATTAAATGAACAGCCATTGTTCTATTTTAATAACAGACCCAATTTAAACTCAAATCGTGTAAAGTTATCTTTAAATTCTGTCCCCAGATTTGGCCCCGCAATAACTTCTCTTCGAACTTCATTAAAACGTACTCCAGCGCTTAAGGATATTCCTAAATGGTCATTCGTAAAACAAACCACATTCAAATGCGAACTCACAAAGTAACCTGAAAAACTAACCATAGGATTACTTGTAGATGAAATATGATAACCAAATTGTGACGTAACATAAGGAGTTATATAATGATCAAAAAAATGAACCTTACCCTCCAAAAAAACAGGAAAAAAATAATGGTTAATATGCTGCTCTATTCCTGAACCTAATGATAAACTCCAATGACGATTAAAATCAAACCCTACTTTTCCGTGTACAATAGCACTTACCTCATCATCTATGTAAACTATAGGTTCCAATTGTACAAAGATCCCTTTCTCTGGTCTAAACATAGAAAGTTGTTCAACTTTTTCAACTTCTGACTGCAAAAACATCAGCTCATGTTCCCCCGAAATTTCAAGCTTTAAGTGAACCGAATCTTGTTCTGTAATTCTTCCAACATAAGTACTCCCATTGTTGAGAAAAACTTTAGATTTCAACTGGGAAATACCTGAGAGAGAAATCAATAAAAACAAAACGATTAAAGAAAAGGCATATAACTTCACATTACAAAGATAAAGAAAGTCTCTAAAATCTAGGCCTAAAATCTAACGTTTAACATCTCAAATTCCTCCCCTAATCCCTAACCAGATGAACAAACCCATGATTTTCTACTATCTCATTATTCTGTCCTCGAAGTCTAAACTTGTAAAAATAAACTCCTTCCGTACAATCTTCACCTGTATTTTGATTTCTTCCATTCCAAACAGCCTCCACATCGTTCGTTTCGAATACTACATTCCCCCAACGATTCGTGATAACCATTTCCATTTCAACTACATTAACAGGATTTATTGTAAAGACATCATTTACTCCGTCTCCATTTGGTGTAAATACATTCGGCATATCAAATTCGATTGGAATTACCAAAGTCACAATAATATCTTGTGTAGCAATGTCTGAACACGCTCCTTTTGTGACTTCTAACGTAACAGTATAAACACCTGGTTCGGTATAAGTAGTATTTTGATCATTTTGATTATTTACCACATTTCCCTGTCCATTTCCAAAATCCCAATCGTATGAATCCGCCTCATCTGATGTATTTGTAAAAATAACATCTAATGGTACTTCTCCCTCAGTTGGATCTGCTTCAAAACTTGCTGTGGGAGGTGGGTCTTGCTCTAAGAAAATACTATCCTCTACCCTACACACATCGTCTTCTATGGAGAAGTAATACCATCCTGAAGGAAGGTCCTCCCAAACCGATGCGTTAACAGATGTTTCACTATCTGCACCTGGTCCTATCCATTTATAGGAAGGTACACCCGTGAATCCAGATCCTTGCCCTGAAACAGCTCCATTCGGAATATCACATTCTGCCGGGAACTGAATCATCGTATCGATTGATAAAATTTGATTTAGAATCACCACCGCTGTGTCAATATATTCAAAGCCACATGCATCAATACTAGTAACTACGAATTTGTTTTCTCCTTCTTCGAGCACTGGGACGACCGTATTATCAAGCGTATCACCATTTTCCCAGATATAGGTGTAGGGTTCAAATCCTCCACTTGTGGATGCCCATATAGGAACCTCGTCATTTGCACACAATATTGTAGTATCTGATGATACAACTGTCGAGTACGGTTCATCTAACACCCAAAC
>SKHH01000117.1 GCA_007117055.1 Lishizhenia sp.
ACAGTTTTGTTCTCCTGAGAAACCGACTGCATTTTAACTTCTTTACCTTCCGAGGAGAATAAACGGATTGCATGAACTGTATTCGTTCCATTCCACTCAATCGTCAAAATATCATTTACTGGATTTGGAAAATAATTTAACTCAAACAATTCATAGTCGTCTACCTGATTTGTACTCTCAACTATGATAATTCGAGAAAATTCACGCTGACATGTTCCGTTCCATGCTGTTAATGTAACTAAAAACTCACCTGAACTTGTGAATTCATGCGTGGGTTCAAATTGGGTTGATGTTTCATCGTCATCAAAATTCCACTCATAATTTGTAGCGAACTCCGTAAAATTAAAAAAGCTTACCACTGGGTTTTCTTCCAACTGAACTAAAGTATCAGATGCCTCAAAGTAAACAATTGGGTATTTGTTTTCATAACTTAAGCTATCACTCTTCATAGAACTTTGGCATAAATCAGAATCGACCACGATTACCTTTAGAAACTGTTCACATAAATTAGAAAGAACTGGTAAGTTTGGTAAACTTGCGTCTTCCCATTGATAATCATACGGAGGTACTCCACCTGTAACAACGACTTCTGCTTCTCCGTCACAATCTCCTTCACATGAAATTTTTGTCAATACGAGCTCTACCTGAGGGGCATTTGGATTTGTAATCTCAAAATGCTGTGTGAATTCACAATTATTTCCATCAACAATAAGAAAATCATGAATACCAGCATAAAAACCACAACGCTCCAAATCATTCGCGCCATCACTCCAAGAAACCGAAAGAGGCTCAAGTGTCCCTCCTGATAAATTCGAGATAGTAACGCATCCATTAGATTCGCCACAGTCCGCTTCATCAGTTGCAAGGTCATAAAACAAATCAATGGGTGGAGCTGTTAGTTCATATTCCACAATAGTTATACATTCATTTGCGTCTTTTACGGAAACAATATATTCCCCTTCACATAAATTAGTTAATGCAGGAGATGTTGTGGAAGAGGACAAATGTTCCCAGGAATAACTAAACGGTCCATTCCCAGAAGCTTGAACAACTAAACCTCCGTCACATAAAGAGGCGCAAGTCATTTCATTTTCACTTATGGCAACATTCGGAAGTTCATGGACAAGTATATAGTTTTCTTTGGTATTCGACAGCTCATCGTCTTGATAAGTAACAGTTAAAGTTACAGAAAAAGAACCCTCATTTTCGTAAATCACAGAGGGATGTTGTTCACTAGACGTTGAAGGGCTTGCCCCTGTAAACTCCCAGTTCCAAGCAATTGGATTACCCGAACTTTGGTCTGTGAACGTTACCGTATCACCAGCACAAAGTGTTGAGGTGCTTGCTGAAAAATCTGCTTCTAAAAATTCCTGCGTAAAAGCGCTAACTCCACCTCTCAAATTCCCAACAAGCAATGTGTGCTCTTCACCACCCTGAAGTTGTGCCATTGTAGGGAAAATTCTATTTCCCATAAATGGAATGGTTGCGTTTGTAATTAACTGAAAAGTACCGTTTAAGTTTCCATCAATATTTCGATACTGATATAAATCCCCATGAAGTGAACCTACTAACATTCGATATTCGCCATCAATCTCTTTCACGATAGGTGAGCTATGACCATTATTCGGTCTAGAAGGCAGGGCCGTAGATATTTTACCTAGCGAATCTGTAACAAACGAAAAATTAAAAGACGAGGATGAACCCGAATTTTCATAATACCAAACATTACCATTTCGACAACCGATGATTAAATCTTTTTTATCATTTCTATTTAAGTCCACCAAGTGAGGGGCTGCAAAGTTTCCCACATCAATAATATTTCCTTGAGCGTCAGTCATTGGTGATTGCTCTGGCGAAAAACTAATTGTATTTCCCGAAGAAATATTTTGGAAATAATGAAGTCTACCTTGTAAATCACCTAAAATCATGTCGGGCTTTCCATCACCATTAAGGTCCTCAAAAGTAGGGGTCAAATGATTACCTAACCCATACTGCGACATATTTAAGAAATTATCGTCCTCAATTTTAAATTTAGGTTCTTCAGCGGTTCCTTCATTTAATAATAGCATAAATCGCTGATCATTAAGTGTGTTTTCATTGTAGTACCTAAAATTAGAAATAATAATATCCATTTTCCCATTTTGATTGATATCCACAAACATAGGAATTGCACCCTCACCGACGTCAATCATTTCTTCTTGCAGGAATGCCTTCGTTTTGAACTCAAAATCTGGTAAGTTGGTTGCTCCTTTATTTTTATACATCCAGACACTTTGTGAATTTTCAGCAGATATAGTTTGATTCGGAGAAGCGAGTAAATCTTTGACTCCATCATTATCTATATCCAAATAGAATGCCGCGGGAAATTCATCCAAGTCTAACGGAATATCATAAGAAGGAAAAGTGTTGTCTTGGTCTACGATACTTGCGTGAGAAGGTGTTCCTCCGTTTTTCAACAAACTAATAGTTGAATATTCAATATCTGCAATCAACAGGTCTGTAAGTCCATTTTCATAGGCGTCCAACGGACATAAAGTAGCCCCTTCATGTCTATTTCCTCCTTGGCCTACAATCCACTCCCCATTATCATCAAGATCAAACTCTGGGTTAGAAACATTAAAATCACACGTATCAAATAAGGCCAACTCATTGGACGTAAAACTTTCACTAAAATAACCCCAACAGCGATTTCTCAACTCAAAATCCAAGCTATCACAATGCCCATACTTTTCCATACTCATATTTCTATGATAATGTAGTGTTGTTCCCCACGAGCCAAATGTGAGAATATCCATATCCCCATCATTGTCTACGTCAACCAAAGCTGGTATATTCACCGAACTCACGTATAAATTGACATAATTATTCGTATATAATGAATGTAACGGTGAACCACTGGGCGTATTTGAGGGAGTGATTTGCTGAAAACCTATTTCTCCTGTATCTTCCGTCGTATTTCTGTAAACACGTATTCCTCCCGGCATGTAAGTAAAAAGATCTGTATAACCATCACAATCAAAATCGTAAGCTACCACCCAATCTCTTAATGGAGGAAAATTCGATTGATAATCCTCGGTATATTCATACTCTACGGATTCTCCAGAACCTCTTACTAAAAAGGCAGTAACTTTATTACCAGAACGATCAAACATTACGACATCTTGAATACCATCCTGATCTAAATCCAAGTTAAAAAACTGAGCTGAATTAACACCTCCTGCCCATGGGTGTTGAAGCGCAATACCATTTTTAATCACTTCGATTTCATCGGGTGTAGCGTTGAATGTAAAAACCTGAGCATATAGTTTACACGATGTGATCAAAACAATCAAAGAAAAAATGAAAACCTTAAAACTATTCATAAATGTCACTGAAGATATCAACGTATAAAGTTACAGAATTTTATTTATGTACATATTTGAATGATGGTATTATTTCAGCTTAAGTAACATAAGTCACTTTTACTCATCAAGTAACTTCTTCAAACGAAACATTTCATCTCGTAATCGCGCTGCTTCAATGAAGTCCAATTCCTTGGCAGCTTTTTCCATGTCTTTTTTAACCTTGGCGATACTTTTTTCAAGTTGTTCCGAATTCATATATGCTACAACGGGATCAGCAGCAATAGATAAATCAGAGTGTTGCTCATAATCCTGCTCCCTACTTTTTGCTCGTTGTTCGAAGGTTGTTTCGTTAGGTTTATTTAATGGAGTGGGGACAATACCATTTTCTGTATTGTACTTTTCTTGTAGCTCTCTTCGACGTTTGGTTTCTTCAATTGTGCGTTCCATACTTTTAGTCATTTTATCGGCATAAAAAATAACCATACCATTTACGTTTCTGGCCGCACGTCCAACAGTTTGAACTAATGATCTTTCATTTCTCAAGAAGCCTTCTTTATCCGCATCGATAATCGCCACAAGGCTTACTTCTGGTAAATCCAGGCCTTCTCTTAATAAATTAACACCTATCAACACATCAAAAACACCTTGTCGTAATTGCTGTAAAATTTCAACGCGTTCGATTGTATCTATCTCACTATGAATATAGCGACACAAAACACCCATTTTATCCAAGTATTTTTGAAGTTCTTCTGCCATTCTTTTCGTCAAAGTAGTTACCAGCACTCTTTCTTTTTGATCAATACGCAAGTGAATTTCTTCTAATAAATCATCAATTTGATTTTTACTTGGCCTAACTTCTATCAACGGATCTAATAAACCCGTTGGTCGAATTACTTGTTCTACAACAACTCCCTTTGATTGCTCTATTTCATAATCTGCTGGTGTAGCACTCACATAAATCACTTGATTAATCAGTGATTCAAATTCTTCAAATTTCAGAGGTCGATTATCCATTGCGGCTTGCAAACGGAATCCATATTCTACCAGGTTAATTTTACGTGCTCTATCGCCACCATACATCGCACGAACTTGCGGAACAGTGACGTGACTTTCGTCTATTACCATTAAATAATCTTTGGGGAAATAATCCAACAAACAGAATGGTCTTGTTCCTGGAGCCCTTTTATCGAAATAGCGTGAATAATTCTCAATTCCCGAACAATAGCCTAATTCTCGAATCATTTCTAAGTCATATTCGGTTCTTTCCAATAAACGTTTGGACTCCATCACTTTTCCTTCATTTTTGAAAGCTTCCACTTGAATAAGTAGATCATCTTGAATCATTTCAATGGCTGCTTGAGTTGTTTCAGGTGAACTCACGAAAATATTCGCTGGATAAATATTAATCGCTTCGAATGATTCTATTTTGTTCGAAGTTTCAGGATCAATTGTCAGAATAGCTTCTATTTCATCTCCCCAAAACTCTATTCTCAATGCATAATCTGCATAAGCTAGAAAAATATCCACGACATCTCCTTTAGCACGAAATGTTCCTCGTTTAAATTCATCCCCTGCACGAGAATATAAGTTTTCCACCAATTTGAATAGAAATTTATTTCTACTGATAATATCTCCAATTTTAATAGGAATTATGCTTTTTTCAAACTCATTGGGATTTCCTATACCGTAAATACAAGAAACCGAAGAAACAACTATTACATCTCTTCTACCCGACAACAAGGCTGATGTAGCTGATAGTCTCAATTTTTCTATTTCATCATTAATTGCTAAGTCCTTTTCAATATATGTATCTGTAACAGGCAAATATGCCTCAGGTTGATAATAATCATAATACGAGACAAAGTACTCCACCGCATTGTTGGGGAAAAACTGCTTAAACTCTTGATATAATTGAGCAGCAAGCGTTTTGTTATGAGAAAGTATTAAAGTTGGTTTCGTAACTTCTTTTATGACATTAGCTATTGTAAATGTTTTTCCACTGCCTGTAACTCCGAGTAAAGTCTGATGTTTTACCTCATCGATAACTCCTTGTTGAAGTTGTTTAATCGCCTCAGGCTGATCACCTGTAGGTTCAAAAGAAGAAACCAATTTAAATTCCATAGTTACAAAATAACAGTAAATATTAAACTTAACCCACATAAATTGCAAAATTCGAATCGCATTGTATTTATATTATTATAAAAAACGCATTTATAAAATATCCGTCAAGTAATAGGAGATTATATTAATTTGAAGTTTGATAAAACAATTAATTCTATTAAATTTGCTCTATCAACACACACTATGAAAAGATTTATTACATTACTACTATTATTCATCAATTTGGGCTTTATTATACCGGGTATATCCCAAACAGATACTTTGTTTTGGTTTGTAGCTCCTGAAGTTACAGATGATCATGGAGATAGGCCTATATTTATGCGTATTTCTACTCAAAACCAAGCGAGTACTGTAACTATTTCGCAACCAGCAAACCCTGCCTTCCCTGTACAAACTGTAACAATTCCCGCAAATCAAACGAACACAATTGACCTAACGAATTGGATTGATATCATAGAAAACAAACCTGCTAATCAAGTATTAAATTACGGTATCAAAATAGAAGCGACCAATGAGGTTGATGCTTATTATGAAGTAAACCGAACAAATAATCCAGACATTTTTACTTTAAAAGGTAGAAATGCACTTGGAACATCATTTTATATCGCTGGTCAAACATTTTGGAACTCTGGAAATTATAACCCTGTAGCAACAAGTACATTTGATATTATTGCAACTGAAGACAATACCACTATTACCATAACACCTTCTAACGCCCTAGTTGGAAATGCAGCTGGAATTCCATATACGGTAACCTTAAATGAGGGGCAAACTTATTCAGGTGTTGCCGTAAGCCCTAATGGAAATCAAAATGTTACGGGTACAAGAGTAGAATCTGACAAACCGATTGCAATTACTTATTCTGACGACTCAAATGTTAGTTCTGATTATGGAGGTTGTCGAGACTTACAAGGTGACCAGTTGGTACCCATACCCATATTGGGTACCGATTACATAGTTATACGTGGTTTTCTTGGTGGTCCTGACCGCGCTTTTGTGACGGCTGTTGAAAATAACACTCAAATTTTTGTAGATGGAAACGCCGCACCAGTAGCCACTATTAATGCTGGTCAAACTCATATGATACTTATCAATCAACCCAGTACATATATTGAGACTTCTACCCCAGCCTATTTATATCATGTATCAGGATATGGTTGTGAAGTAGGAGGTGCACTCCTCCCTCCTATTGAATGTACGGGATCAGATCAAGTCGGCTTTACAAGAGCAACGAACGAAAATTTTGGTTTGTTACTTATTGTTTTAGCAGGACAAGAAAACGATTTCTTACTAAACGGAAATGCAGGAGTAATTACTGGTGCGGATTTCGATTTTGTCCCTGGAACAAACAATGAATGGATGTTTGCACGAATCGAATACGGTGTAGGTGTTGTTCCTGCTGGAGAATCAACTCTCATAAATAATACAAGTGGTGTATTTCACTTGGCCATTATTAATGGTTCAGAAACAGGAGGATGTCGTTATGGTTATTTCTCAGACTTTGCCTCTATTAATTTGGAGGCCGTTACAGCGAGTGGAAATGTGTGTGAAGGTGAAAACATTGAACTTTTTGCGGACACCATTGCTGGAGCAACCTATGAATGGTCTGGACCCAATAACTTTTCATCTACCGAACAAAATCCAATTATTCCTGATGCTTCAAGTGTTAATGAAGGTGTTTATACCGTTATCGTGGAAGTAGATAACTGTACAAGTATCCCTACTGAAACAGACGCTATTGAAGTCTACCCTTTACCTGAAATAGAAGGAGTTTCGAACGATGAGATATGTCAAAATGAACCTATCTTTGAATTGAATTATTTTACTCCAGAAGGTGGAGATTATAGCGGCAATGGAGTTGAAGGAGCAAATTTCAATCCTTTATCTCCAAGTGTGGGTGAGCATCAAATTAATTACGTATTTGAAGATGAAAATGGATGTATTTCCGAAGACTCTTTACTCATTTCTATCTTACCAAGATATTTCGATACAGTTTCAGAAACAGTTTGTGATGTATTTACTTGGGAAACTACCGGAGAAACTTATACCAATTCTGGACAATATGTTTTTGAGGGACAAACCATTGATGGTTGCGACAGTATTTGGGTGTTAAATTTAATTATTAACCCTCTACCTGAAGTAAACGCAGGTCCTGATCAAGAAATTTGTGAAGGAGATGATATCACCTTAAATGCATCTGGTGCAACCACTTACGATTGGAATGTAGATGCAAATAATGGCGAACAAATTTCTCCAAGTATTGGCGAATACACCTTAATTGTTAATGGAACAGACGCTAATGGTTGTGAAAATTCAGATGAACTTATCCTTGTCGTTCATCCCAATCCAGAGGTAAGTTTTACCGCCACACCAACTGCTGGAAATGCACCACTAACCGTAAACTTTGAAAATAATTCAACACCAGGAGCAAGTTTCGCATGGGATTTCGGTAATGGAAATAGTAGTTCAACAGAAAATCCAACAGAAGTTTTTGAGGAGCCCGGAGTTTATCAGGTTATTTTAATAGGTGAATTAGGTTTTTGCACAG
>SKHH01000265.1 GCA_007117055.1 Lishizhenia sp.
GAGAGGGGAAAAAGCGCTTTTTCTTTTTCAACCCAATGTTTGTATCCTCTTCCTTTTTTTTCATTGTTTAAATAATTGAGGTTTACCGGAACTAAATCAATCAGAATTGCTATTCCTAACCCTGCTAAGAAAAACTCTGTTTTGATGTTGAACTTTATGTAACTAAAAATAATACCTACGGCAATCATCAAAAAGAAAATGGAACGTGTCATACTGGAGTAAAAAATACCTTGGCGAACTTCCACTAGTGCGTCAAACTGCTCATTTACTACTTGTGATTGACGATTGATTACCTGCTGTAATTGTTGCTCATCGGATATATCAATACCAAATTGCTCTTTTAATTGAACAGGGTCTTCTTGTAGAATTTGTGCTCTTACTTGATTTTCGTAATCGTATAAATAGTCACGTTCATTTTGGCTTAAATAACCATCACCTAAACCTGTAAAAGACAGTAACACCATAAAACCTAAAAACGCTAATGAGGCAGCAACGAAAGGCCTGAGGTTTTCTTTGATTTTTTCTTTCTCTTTAATTAATTGTTGTAAAAATAATACACCAATCAACGGAATGATTAGTTCCACAATTGCAAGGATAATCGTAACAGCTCTAAATTTATTGTATCCTGGGATATAGTCTAGGAAAAAATCAGTGAATCCCATAAAGTTTTTACCCCACGAAAGCATTAAAGCAATGATCGCAGCGACTAACAGATAATACTTCATTGTACCCGTGAGATAAACCATTCCAAGTAACGCCAAGAAAACAACAATAATTCCAACATATACTGGTCCTGAAACAATCGGTTGATCTCCCCAATACACATTATTTTCAGCTACTAACTTCGCTTTTCTTCTCAATTCTGGAGTTTTTAAATTTCCAGCAAAAGGGCTGTCTTTAATAGCTCCACTTCCTCCTCCTTTTATATAAGGAGATAGCAACGTGAAGGACTCACCAATTCCATAACTCCACTGGGTAATATACTCCTTGTCAAGTCCACTCGTTTGAATATTTTCGTTAGAAGTTCCATCCGGTGAAATCGTCAAATCATTTCCTCCTCGAATGGTGTGTTTAGCGTATTCGTTTGTCAATTGAATATTCCCATAGTTAATGCTCAGCGCAAACCCATAGGCGATAAGTAAACCTAGTGTCGTGAAAGCAAACTTTTTAATTTCCTTTAATTGAATGTGACGCACTAACTCGTGAACACCGAGTAATAAGAGTACGATTCCAATGTAATAAGTGATTTGAAAATGATTGGCAGCCAACTGAACACCCATAAAAAAAGCAGAAAGCAAAACGCCCCATTTTAAACTACTTCTAAAGGCAAGATAAAACGCTCCAATTACGGGGGGAGCCAGTCCAATTGCTAGTGATTTCGTATTGTGTCCCGCTTGAAGAATTATGATAAAGTAAGTTGAAAAAGCAAAAGCTACAGCACCTAAAATAGCCACTTTTGGATCCACTTTCATGCACATAAGCATAATGTAAAAGCCAATCAAATAAATGAAAAAGTAGCCAGCGGGAGAAGAAATCCATAAGCGTAAAACCTGGATTGATTTTTTGACCCAATTTCCGCTATAATCAACTGTAATTTGATAGGTTGGCATTCCACCAAACATAGAATTTGTCCAAAGTGGCTCCTCTCCAAAATGCTCTCTAAATTGAACTGTCTCGTTGGACATTCCACGATATTGTTCAATATCATGTTGTTTGAGACTGTAACCATTGAATTGTGGTTGAAAATAAATATACGTAATGGCTAAAAACAAGCCTAAAGCGAATAAGTGAATCCAATGTGAAGTGAGCAGTTTTTTGAAGCTATTCTTTTCCATATTTTTTCAGTTCTTGAAATTTGGCATGAATATAATAAAACAAACTATCTTTTATCAAGAAGTTTTCTATGAATTCATAAATCAGAGCTTATATTTGATTGAACCCACTTTACTCATCAAACGAATTCTTGTATTCATTATATCGAATAAAAATTTTACGAACATATGAATACGTTTCAATTCCTCTTAGATAACCATATTTTACCACTTCATCTGTGTGATATTTTGGTTTAGAAAGTTTTAAAATATAATCTTCCACATTATCGTCCCACATGTGATGATCTAAACCATTTTTTTCTGTTAAACGCTGTGCATCTTGCACATGACCAAGACCAGCATTGTATGATGCAATAGTGAATTTTAATCGTTGAATGCTGTCGCTAATCTCTTCCCAGTCTGCCCAGTTTTTTATAATTTTTTTCATTCCCCCTTGAATTTGAACTTTGGGGGAAGAGTCTGGAAATACACCATAAGAAGGACCTGTTTGTGGCATAAACTGCATTAAACCATACGCTCCAGCCCAAGATTCTTTATGATCCACAAATTTTGATTCTTGATAAATTAAAGCCGCTAAAAAACGCCAGTCCCAACTGTACTCTTGTGCTACTTCACGGATAATATCGTCGAATGGTGAAATTTTACCGCCTCCAATCGATGAGTACTCATCTCTTGATTTCGTGGGAAGTGCCCCTAATTTCAAGTATTTGTGTTTAATATGTCGAAAAGTAGTGGTTGTTTTAAACGATTCAAGCCAGGCATTTAATGTATCTCGTAAATTGGGGCTTGTTTTTCGTACTCCGATTCCTATTCTTTGTTTTACGGAAACTTCAAGCTCTGCATCAACATTAGGGTAGAACCGTTGATTAATTAAGGCCACATTTTTATCTGTTACGGTGTAATCAATTGTTCCATTTGCCACCATTCCAATAATTTCTTCTGGTATGATATCCCCATCCAACGATTTTATAAAAATGGTATCTCCCAATTCTTCTTGTAAATGGATTAATCGTTTGTAATAACTCGAGTTACCCCAAACATGTACCGTTTTCCCAATTAAATCTCCAGGATCTGTAAGGATGTCTTTTTTCCAATTTTTTCTCCTTCGCGTTCTCCAATCATCTGGCTTTCGTTGCACCAACACTTGAGCAGTTTTCATGATAGGAATACTAAAATCAATTTCTTTTTGACGTTCTTTTGTGATCGTGTAGTTACAAGCAATTAAATCACCGTCACCACTATTCAACATTTCTATTATATGATCCAAGTCTTTAACCACTTTCATTTCAAGTGAAACATTAAGATGTTTAGCGAAATACTTTAGGATTTCATATTCTAATCCCATTTGAGCACCTTTGTATATAAAATAACTATTGGCGCTATTTTCTGTTAATACAATTAATTTACCACGTTCCAGCACATCCGCTAAGTCTCCTTTGTGAATATGTGCTAAAGGATCAATCAATTTCTTTTCTTCTTCTTGGCTAGTTTTACAGGAAAGAATAAAAAGAAAAAGCCCGAAAATTTTCGCGAGATGTATGATGTTGTTCGTGTATTTCAAATGTCTGATTTTATTTAAAATGTCAAAAACGCATTTCAGTTTCTATAAATATAGACAAAAAAATAAATATACGAATTGTTTAAAAATAAAAATCACACCTTGGACTTATCCGTAGATCCAGAAATTGATAGTGTATAAAAGTTAGGAGTAAACTTGAGGATAAGCATAAAAATTTGACTTATTCATCCACTTTTATGGAATGTCCCATTTTATCTCGTTTGGTTTCGAGATAAAGTTTATTGTGTTTATTGCTTTTTATTTCGAGTGAAACGTTTTCTACAATTTCTAATCCGTAACCAATGAGGCCTGTTCTTTTCTTTGGATTATTTGACATCAATCGCATTTTCTTAACGCCCATATCACGCAATATTTGAGCGCCTATACCATAATCTCTTTGATCCTCTTTAAACCCTAGCTTTATGTTTGCTTCTATGGTGTCAAGTCCTTCTTCTTGCAGTTTGTATGCTCTCAGCTTGTTCATCATTCCTATACCACGACCTTCTTGGTTCATGTATACAATAATTCCTTTTCCTTCATCTTCGATTCTTTTCATAGCGGCTTGAAGCTGCGGGCCACAATCACATCTACAAGAACCAAAAATATCTCCTGTAATGCAAGAGCTATGCACTCGTGTCAAGATAGGTTCATTTTCTTTCCAGATGCCTTTATAAAGAGCTAAGTGTTCTTCTCCGCTATTCTTATCAGTATAAGCCACCATATTAAAGTCGCCAAATTCCGTAGGAAGTTTTATTTCTACTTCTCGTTCAACCAGCGTTTCTTTTTGTATGCGGTATTTGATAAGATCTTCAATGGAAACAATTTTCAAATCAAATCGTTCCGCTATTTTCATTAATTCCGGAAGTCGAGCCATAGTTCCGTCTTCATTCAGAATTTCGACAATTACGCCAGCAGGTTCAAAACCCGCTAAACGAGATAAATCAATAGCTGCTTCTGTATGACCAGCTCTTCTTAAAACACCACCTTTCTTCGCGCGTAATGGGAAAATATGCCCTGGTTTTCCCAACTCTTCAGGACGAATAGCTGGATCGATCAATGCTTTTACCGTTTTAGAGCGGTCACTTGCTGAAATTCCCGTTGTACAACCATGTCCTACCAAATCAACTGAAACAGTAAAAGGCGTCTCGTATGCTGCTGAATTTGATTTCACCATGAGGTCAAGTCCCAATTCATCACAACGATCCTCTACAAGTGGAGCGCAAATTAAACCACGACCATGTGTGGCCATGAAATTTATAATTTCAGGTGTAATATTACGTGCAGCCGTTAGAAAATCTCCTTCATTCTCACGGTCTTCATCGTCTACAACAATTACTACTTTACCGTTTCTGATCTCCTCTAATGCCTCCTCAATTGTATTTAATTTGTATTCCATAGCTCTTACTCTCGTTTTGCAAAAGTACTACTATTTTTTCGTCTGCCCTCATGATATAAGGATAGTTTTGTACATTCTGCTAAGTTTCTTTCTCTAAATATATTAATTCAAAGCGTAGAAGTCTTGCATGACGGAATAATCGTATTTTTGTTTAAAATTTTTGATTTGAGCTTTACCGATGAACTATACATGCAACGTGCCCTTCAATTGGCTGAAAAAGGAGGTGTTTTTGTTGCACCAAACCCTAAGGTTGGTGCAGTAATTGTACATAATGATAAAATAATAGGAGAGGGGTTTCACAAAAAATATGGAGAGGCACATGCTGAAGTAAATGCGGTGGAATCCGTAACGAATAAAGACGTTCTCAAAGAAGCCACTATTTATGTTACGTTGGAACCTTGTTCTCATTTCGGAAAAACGCCACCATGTTCAGACTTAATAATCAAATATCAATTCAAACGTGTAGTAGTCGCATGTATTGATACTTTTTCAGAAGTGGCGGGAAGAGGTGTTGAACGCATTAGAAATGCTGGGATTCAAGTAGAAGTAGGTGTGTTAGAAAAGGAAGCACGGTTTTTAAATCGACGTTTTTTTACCTATCATGAAAAAAACAGACCTTATATCATTTTAAAGTGGGCACAAACATTGGACGGTTTCTTAGACGAAGAAAGGGGAGAAGGGGAGACGGGAATTCATTGGATTACGCAACCAGAAACGAAATGTTTAGTTCACAAGTGGAGAGGAGAAGAACAGTCTATTTTGGTAGGCGTCAACACTATTAATACCGATGATCCATTATTAAATCTAAGAAACTACCTAATTGGTAAAAGTCCCATACGCTTTGTTTTGGATCCAGATAATAGTATAAAAAAAGAAACTAAAGTTCTATCAGACAATCAAGCTACTATTGTTTTTAATCAACGCAAAAACCACAATTTACCAGCACATACAACCCAATTCTCACTGTTAGAATTTAGTTTAAGTAATATATTAAAAGAAATTCATAAACAAGGAATTAGCTCTATTTTTGTAGAAGGAGGCAGGTACACACATGAACATTTTTTAACTGCTAATTTATGGGATGAAACTCGCGTTCTTGTTGGAACTACAAAGTTTCAACAAGGCTTGAAAGCACCACTATTCACAAAGTCTCCAAATGAAGTCCGTAAATTTGGAAAAGACGAAGTACGTATAACTTATAACGAAATATGATATATTTACTTTTAAGCATAATTTCATCAACCTTAATTTTGGTCATTTTTAAATATTTTGAAAAGTATAATATTTCTACTTTTCAGGCGATTGTAGCGAATTATTTTGTGGCGTTCACCGTTGGTTTTTTATTTTTTGGCAGTGATTGGGACGCATCTGCTTGGGAGAATGTGGATTGGATTCCTTTTGTTATCATTGTTGGTAGTTTGTTCATTTCGTTGTTTCTATTGATGGGAAAAAGTGCTCAAGCTAATGGGATAGGAACGACTTCAGTAGCCGTTAAAATGAGTTTAGCTATTCCAGTTGTTGCAGCGATTTACCTGTACAATGAATCCATTTATCTTAGTAAGGTTATCGGTGTGATTTTAGCTTTAATTGGTGTGTATTTAATCACTTATAAAAAGAAAAATGCAAGTGAAAATTCCTCAAACATTCTGTTTTTAATCATTTTATTTGTTGGAAGTGGATTGTTAGATGCCCTACTCAATTACGCAGAAAAAAATGTATTAGAGGTATTATCACCAGCACTGTTCTCCGCCTTCGGGTTTGGATTTGCTGCATTAATAGGGGGGGGCATAACTATATATCAAGTACTTAAGAAAAAAGTAGTCATAGCTTGGAAAAATCTAGTTGCAGGAATAGTGTTAGGTATTCCCAATTTTTTCTCCATTTATTTTTTAATCATGGCAATTCGGCAACCACAAGATGATTCGGTTACTTATGCATTGAATAATGTTGGAATCGTTTTGGCTTCGTTTTTAGTGGGTATCCTTTTATTCAAAGAACATTTATCTATACGAAAATTTGTTGGACTCATTGTTGCGATTGTTGCTATAGTGTTATTGAGTTGGTAGGAGGAGAGGGAAAGTTATTTTTTCATGTTTGATAATTTTCGTGAAGAAGGTTAATGTATATTGGAAAATAAACACTATGTTTAATTACAAATTTATTTACTTTTTATAGATACTTTATGAAGTGCTGGAAACATAAATACTACTTGCATAAAGCTTGGTTTACTTTATTTTGTATCGTTTTTAATATCATCAATACATATGGCCAAGAAAAGAGTGATTCCATCTTACATGAACGTTTAGAATTGATTTTTGTAAGTTATTCCCATGAAGAGCCTTTTATGGATGAAACAATTGGATTAAGTGGTTTTTCTTCATTTAATTTAAAAATGTCCTTATTTCCAATCAATGAAATTCCACTAGGACTTCGATTAGGCTTCAGTTTTCGAGAAATAAATAGAACAAATGGAAACCCTCGGTATAGTATTCCTGAAAATGATTTAGACATAGAGGTATTAGATTTTCAGAATTTCAATTTATTTACACGTTCATATTTACAAATGGTATATACGCCAGTAATTAGAAACAATAAAATTAATCCATTTGTTGCAATTGGTATTGCAAGGGGAAGAATTAAAAGTGGATTTAACCTTGAAGAGCGCACAACTTCTTTTGATTTTTGGAACGAAAGATTCGATGGTATTAATTCATCTTCTTGGGCAAAAAGAGGTGAGTTAGGAATAACCACTAAATCTCAAAATAGTTTTTTTCGATTTTATGCTGGAATTACATGGTTTAGAACTTTTCAACCGTTGACTTTCGTCAATACATCTGAACGTCAGACATGCACAGGATACACCGATGGATCTGTTTTATGTCCAGAGTTTAATAATGCCGAGGCTTTTCCAATCATTAGTTCTGAAGTTCCTTTTTATGTAGTCGTTCCGAAATACGAATCGATTATTAACTTAATTGGACTTCAATTTAGTATTGCTTTTTCATTTCCGAATTATTCTTAAGAATAGTAATAGACATTGAAATCGTTTTCTATATATTTTTGTCCTATAATTAATATTATGTTAAATAGAGTTTTCCATAATCTTTTCCGTGAAAATATAAAACGCCTTCTACTTTCGTCAAAAAAAGATAAAATCCCATAACTCATGGACGATAATTTTGAATTCC
>SKHH01000244.1 GCA_007117055.1 Lishizhenia sp.
AAAAACGCTTTAATTCGTTTTGAAACAATTGCTCCACCAATACTGATTAATAAGTCTGGTTCATACCACTCTTTTTCCTCTGAGGAGATACTGTTTAACGTTCTATCGATGCATGAAATAAAATTTCTTCCAGATAAATTACTGGTGTTTTCGATTAAAACAGCTACCCCCGAATCTGAAGCAAACTCATTCAGCACATGATTTAATCGTTCATCTGGATGAGACTGACCACATATAATCATGATTTTTTTGTAGGAACTCCATTCTTTCGCTAAGGCCGAAAAATCAATCGTATCTAAAACTGAGCTTAATGAATTCGTTGGATTTGAAACCTCATCTAGTTCTTTTACACTTACTTCAACTGTATTATAAAGCGGCTCGGAAAAAGGAGTGTTAATATGTACAGGACCTCCTCCATTTTGTGATAGTGCTTCTTGCAGTATATGTTCTAATCCTGTATCATTTTGCTTCATTGCTTCGTCGCTAGGATGTTCTATTAATGACAACTCTCCAAGAATGTGATTGGCAAAAATATTTTCCTGTCGTATGGTTTGTCCGTGTCCGTGATCAATTAACTCTTTTGGTCGATCTGCAGAAACTATCACCAAAGGAACATTACGGTAAAAAGCCTCGACTACAGCAGGGTAGTAATTTACTACGGCAGAACCAGAAGTACACAATACGGCTACTGGTTTATTTAGCACATCGGCCATTCCTAACGCATAAAAAGAAGCAGAACGCTCGTCGGGGATAACATAACAATTAAAAAAAGGATCATTTGTGAATGAAATTACCAAAGGAGCATTTCTAGAGCCAGGTGAAAACACCAAGGTATCGACTCCATATTCCTTGAACTTATTCAATAATTGATGTACTCCAATTTTATCACTCATCTGAACCTTCATAAACCCTATCGAAATTTAAGCCAATAACTTTTTTAATGCATCCTTTGCTTCTTCCGCCGATACTAACTTTAGTTTTTGAAGATATTGTACCGTTTTTACTATTTCTTCATCAAAGGATTTACCTGAATAATTCCATTCTACCTCTCGAAACCACTTTCTTACATCTTGAAGATTTAATCCATACCGCCAAGAAAACATTTCGAGTGCTTCTTTACTATTTTTTAATTGTTCCGCACGCTTATTTACGATTGAACAAATCGTTTCGAAAACGGCTTTATCCGATTGTAACAAGTCGTTTCTAACCGCAATCACAAAACATGGCCATGGCGTTTTCACATCACCAATACGATCACATTTTTTCTGGTCTACAAACGGTTTGGTTGTAAAATGTTCCCAAAGAAAATAATCTGCTTCACCATTCTCTAAGGCCCACAAACCACCATAAACATCCCCCACAACATTAAACGTCAAGCTTTCTAAGTTCCACTCTTTTTGGTCGGCTAATACATAGGCCATTAAGTGAGATCCAGAACCTGTTCTCGAAATGGCAAAACGCTTCTTTTTTTCTGTAGTGTTTTTTTCTCTCGGCACATGTATTCCCCATTTCAGTGGAGAAGTGACATACACTTGAAGTATTTTCGCATCAAGTCCTTTTAAAATAGCTTGACTCACCCCTTCTGTTAACAACACAGCAATATCCAACGATTTGTTTTCCAATCCGCGAATCATTTGCCCTGTTCCTCCCGTCATATCCTCCCAATGAAGATGAATGTCATGCGCTCGAAACTTGCCTTCCTCAATCGCTAATCGCCACGGCAAATTAAAATGTTCCGGTACACCACCAATTTTAAACTTTTTCATATACTACTCCTCTGATTTTAAAAATTGTTTTTCGTACAGATTTTGGTAATACCCGTTTTGTTGAATTAACTGACTATGGGATCCGACTTCCACAATCCTACCATTATCCAGCACCACGATTTTATCCGCTTTTTGTATGGTAGACAAACGATGAGCAATGACAATTGACGTTCTTCCAACAGTTAATTTTTCGGTGGCTTGCTGAATTAAAAATTCACTTTCATTATCCACACTTGAAGTCGCTTCATCTAGAACTAGAATATGAGGATTGTAAACATAAGCACGAATAAAAGCCAATAATTGACGCTGACCTACGGACAGCACTCCTCCCCTTTCCCCTACCTTATAATCGTAGTTGCCTGGCAAATTCATTATAAAATCATGTGCTCCCACAGTTTTTGCTGCTTCAACAACTTGTTCCCTCGAAATGTTTGGATCTCCAAGGGTAATATTGGCAAAAATGGTATCAGAAAACAAAAACACATCCTGTAACACAATGGAAATATTTTTTCTCAAATAATTCAATTCTATATCACGAATGGGAGTTTCTCCAATCCAAATTTCTCCTTTCTGAAATTCGTAAAAGCGAGAAAGTAAATTAACGATAGATGTTTTTCCTGCTCCAGTAGCTCCAACAAAAGCCACCGTAGTATTTGGAGCGATTTTCAACTCAATATCCTTTAATACCCAATCTTCATTTTGATAAGCAAACCAGACCTTGTTAAAATGAATATCCGATTGAAAATCGCAATTTTTAACTGTCCCTTGATTTTGGATTTGTTCTTGGGTATCTAAGGTATCGAAAACACGTTCAGCACGAACTACTCCTCTTTGCAATACATTAAATTTATCTGCCAACTGTCTGATTGGTCGGTAAAGCATGTGAACCCACAAGGTAAACTTTACAATTGTACCCGTTGACTCTCCTTGAATTCCTGTCCCTGTGCTTAATGCCCAAGCGCTAAATACCAATAAAAAAGCGATGGAAAGTGAACTCAAAAATTCAACTACTGGAAAAAAAATGGAGTTTGCCCAAATCGTATCTATATGCGCTTGTCGATGGCGATCATTAATTTCTTTAAAGTTTTCTAATTCAATTTCTTGTCGATTAAACAACTGCAACACAGCCATTCCTGAAAGACGCTCTTGCACAAAAGTATTTAATCGATTGACCTCTTTACGCTCTTTTTGGTAGGCTTTTTTCATGGCTCGAGCAAATATTCGCGTAGCGATAAGCAATAATGGAATAGGTATTAAAATGAAAACCGATAACAAGCTATCTGTCCAAAACATCCAGCCTAGGATAGTCAATAGCACTAAGATATCGCCGAGCATATTGATCAGTCCTTGAGAGAAAACATCTGAAATCGCCTCTAAATCCGACACGATTCTTGTAACCACTGAACCTATTGGTGTTTTATCAAAATATTTCATTTTGAATGAAATCATGTGCCGGAATAATTTCACGCGCATGTCTCGAATTACAGACTGCGCCAATAAATTAGAGAAATAGCTGCTAAAAAACTGAAACAATGCCTCTAAAAGAAGCATTCCAACCACAATCAATGTCCAAAATAATAACTGAGACTGATTTTGGTCTTTGACAATATACTCATCCACCATATCCCCAACAATGCTCGGCCTCAATGGAGTAAGCACAGCTAGTCCAATGGTAAAAAGAAATGCAAGAAACAAATATAATTTATACGGTGTTGCATAACGCAATAATCGTATAAAAACAGAAGCATCAATTTTTGAATTGGTCTGATTTGCCATGCGACAAAAATAGTTAGGCTAATTAGATTTGCGCTATTTTTTTTAGTAAAATAAGTGGTGAAACAAAAGATATACGCTATAGTGGCAAAATTATTAAGCTTTCATTTTTGCCCAACTTTTAACAATTAATTTTAATGCTGTTTTATTCTTTTGAACAAACTCGTTTCCATCTTCAATTAGTGCTTGAATATTATCTTTAGATGTATCATCCATAGCTGGATTAGCACGATTCAATTCTGGTTCTATTCGGTGGTAAATAAAGTCATCACATGACTGGCTTAAAAGCGTAAGATCTTCGTGTGTCTCTTTAACTTGTTTTTCTACCTCATCCTGCATAGATTCAGGTAACTTTCCTGTACCTAAACTCAACATAAACACTAACGAATCTGGATAATATGCTTTGGCGTGATCATACGCTAATCGACTTGGATTTTTAGCTGTTTGAATTCCATCCGATAAGTAATAAGGACCTAATTCAACCGCTGGAAAATATGCTGGAACAGCGCTACACGCTAATAGTACTTTAGATAACGGAACATTACGATATTGTTCTAAGCGAGAGGAAAACACAAACGGCTTTTTACTTCTTTCGTCATAGCTAACAAAAACGAAACACTTGTGCAAATCATTCATTGTAATACTTCCAAAGTTATTATCTAAAATAAGCTTTAAAGGGTATTCATTTCTATTTTCACCTCTTCCTTTATCAAAAATCTGTGGACCACGACTAGCATAAAGGCTAAGTAAATCACTTGGTCTAAACAAGTAATCTGTTTCATTACGTAACATTAAGGAAGATGTAATTATCGCACCTGTGGAAGTACCAGCAAATAAATTAGTCGCATCATTGATTGATGTTGCAATACCGTTCTTTACAATCTTCTTGTTTAAATAATCCAACACAGTTAACGGCAGTATTCCACGAATACCTCCTCCATCAATCGATAAAATTATTTTAATTTTTCGCATGTTGAAATTTACGAAAAAAAATCACTAAAACCAAAAATCAAACGTTAATAATTCTTCGAAAAGTCAAGTTTATTCTTGGAATATCTATTTTAGGCTCTTTGGGTACTTGGTGCTTCCAAAAGTGTTGCATTTCTCCACCCATTATGAGTAGGCTACCGTGCTCTAAAAAAAGCTGAATACGTTCACCATTGTTTTTGTGCTTCAATTGGAATTTTCGCATAGCTCCTAAACTCACTGAACAAATGACAGGATTCTTTCCCAATTCCTTTTCATCGTCCGCATGCCAACCGTTACTGTCAATTCCATCACGGTACAGATTAGCTAAACAAGCATTAATTGGATGGTCAAATTGGGATATGATTTTATTTCGAATACCATCAATCTCTTTATCCCAAGGAGCTATATTTAATGATTTTCCCGAATAGGAATAATTCATTCCTTCATCTGCAAAATAGATTTGTTTTCTCGGAATAGCATAGGTTTTACCAAACAATTTAATTTCCCCACCTTGCCAGCCTAAATTATTTAGAAAGTAGTCAAAATATTCATCTGCCTCTATACGGGTAAAAAAATTGGGGTCATATACATACCATCCATTTGTCAACTTATTTTTCATAGCATTACTCCTTAAGCGTAACCAGCAAGTTTATAAGCCATCATTCCAACCCACTCTTTCAGCATCACCGTCCATTCTCGAAATGTATCAGGGCTAGGCAGAATATATTCATCCCAGTGATACGCTCTTTTACCTCCAGTATATTGATCGGTAGAAAATGGAAAAACAGAAAACCCTTGTTTTTCAAAACATGCTAGAGACCTTCGCATGTGTGTAGCAGAGGTGATTAAAATCGCTTCATTTACATGAGGGAAATGCTTTTTTAACTTTTTCACGCTCTCCTTGGCGTTTTCGTAGGTGTTACGAGAAATTGATTCTGTCCAAATATCTTTTTCTGGGATTCCCCAACTTAGCAAAACCTCCTTTAACTGATCTGCTTCATGCAAACCCCTATCTGTAATATAGCCATTATCTCCAGAAATAAATATTTTTTTAACTTTTCCTGCATGGTATAAATTTAACGCCTGCCAAATTCTATCCCCTCCCCTCCGAATGGATAAGCGTTTTGCACTGTTGTCGTAATCAAACATACCACCAAGCACAATTGCAAACTCATAATTTTCCACCGCCTCTATTTCAACTGATGGAATTTCCCACATGCGAATAAACTCTTTCAAAACAACTGTATTACTAAAGAAAACAAGAATGAAAATCATACTGTATTTACTGTAGGTCTTTACTTTTCTTTTTTTTGAAAACAAAAAAAACGATAAGGATATCAGTAACCACACAAATGGGTTTAGGAAGTAATAAACTATTTTCGAAAGATAGAAAAACATTTTTTCTACGAATTTAAACATCTTTTTGATTACTTGAATACTCTAAAATAAAAACTTATTTTTGAAAAAATTTAATTACACATGGATACAGAAGATTTATTTGCAGGTTTTTCAAAAGATGAGTTAATCAATAGTTTCATTGATGCCGGTATACATATAATTATAGCCATTATCATTTTAATTGTTGGTTTTAAACTCGCCACTTTTTTAAGTAGAGCTTTAGCTAAAGTCCTTGAAAAGAGAGAAAGTGATCCAGGACTCATTACATTTCTTAAGAGTTTGATCTTAATGCTTGTTAGAATACTGACTGTTATTACAGTATTCACACAGTTAGGAGTTGAAATGACCTCCTTTATTGCGCTGTTAGGTGCTGCTGGTTTTGCAATTGGTATGGCTTTCTCTGGAACGCTTTCGAATTTAGCAGGGGGAATCATGATACTGATTTTTAAACCGTTTAGGGTCGGTGATTTTGTCGAAGCACAAGGTGTAACAGGTACAGTTCGTGAGATACAAATATTTCATACGATAATGACTACTCCCGATAATAAGACCATTATAGTTCCTAATGGACCTTTATCCAATGGCAACTTAACCAATTTTACACGTCAAGCGACACGAAGGGTGAATTTCACATTTGGATTTGCTTATGGAGAAGACCTTCAATTGGCAAAGAACACCGTAATGGACATCCTTAAAAGTCACCCAAAAGTATTAGAAGACCCTGCTCCGTTTGTAGCGCTAGGAGAACTTGGCGATTCATCTGTTGATTTAACTGTTCGCTGCTGGGTGAATAAAGAAGATTACTGGGATGTGTTTTTCTATGTAAATGAACAAGTCTACGAGAAATTCAACGAAATCGAAGGACTTAGTATTCCATTCCCACAAATGGATGTGCATGTAGAGCAATTGAAATAGTATTATTGAAGTTTTACGAATGAAGGGTGTCCGAAATGGGTGCCCTTTTTTTGTTGTATTTGATCACCCCTTTTATTCAAACCCTCCGTTACAAAACTCCTCGCGCTGAGGAAAAATTCCCCAGTTAATTAAATATTCATTATTTACTCATAATTAATAACCTCTTTAAAACAATAATGCAAAATACTGACTACCAATATTATAGGTGGATCAAAAAACAATCCTCAAACATTCTGGCACACACCTTGACATATATATTAAAACATATTAATTATATCATGAGTATATTGGGAATTAATGTCGGGGCAAAAACTATAGATTTATGTAGTAATTGCAGTAATGTAACTAACTGTGTTTTTGCAGTTAATAGACCCATTTCTAGTTGTGAGGAGCATAAAATTAGCGAAGAAAAACATAAAACATTTGGACAAATGGAAGAAAATAGTACATTTACCGCGTTTTTAGGTTTATGTTCGGATTGTGATAATGCGAAAGATTGCTCACTTAAAGAAAAACAGGTTATTGTCATCAATTGTGAACAGTATAAATAAGTTTAAATTAAAATAATGGCTACAGAAATTAAGAAAAGAACAGGCATGTACGAAAATGTTATTAAGCAATTTAACCGTGCTGCCGATGTGCTAGGTTTGGACGAAGGTATAAGAAAAATACTCGGATCCACAAACAGTGAAATAGTAGTGCACTTCCCTGTAAAGCTTGACAATGGTAAAATAGAGGTTTTCAACGGATATCGTGTACAACACAATAACGCATTAGGTCCATACAAGGGAGGTTTGCGTTTTCACCCTACAGTAGATATTGATGCTGCAAGAGCTTTAGCTATTTGGATGACATGGAAGACAGCATTAGCTGGTTTACCATATGGTGGAGGAAAAGGAGGAGTTACAATTGACCCATCTCAATACTCTTTAGGTGAATTAGAAAGAATTACACGAAGATTTACGTATGCATTAGGTGATAATATTGGACCGGATGTAGATATTCCTGCTCCAGACGTAAACACGAACCCTCAAAT
>SKHH01000182.1 GCA_007117055.1 Lishizhenia sp.
AGGATTGAAGGGAATTAAGAATCACTCCCTTAATGAGCCTTAATTGCTTAATGGTTTTATTTTTTATTATCTGATTTTAAACCATTAACACTTAGGTTTCACAAAGTACCAAGAGATTGATTCTTTGCGAACACTTCGACTAGCCCCCTTCGACTCAACCGCTCAGGGCAGCGCATGGCATCGTCTTGTGCCTTCTTTGCTTCCTTAGCGGTTATATCTTAATAAAAATCGGTTGTTTTAACTTATTTATTTTTACCACTAAAATAACAGTAGAACCGGATAATTTTTAGTACAAGAAATTATTATACGGGTAACGCTCTTGAAAAATGCGTTTAACTTCATCGTAGACCACTTGTTTTAACTCGTCAAAATTTTCCTTTTTTTCGGCAGAAATAAACACACATTTTTGGTCGTTCATTTTTGCCATCCATTGTTTTTTTAACTCTTCTAAGGAATAATTTTCGCGTTGTTTCTCTGAGATATCTCCTTCCTCTTGTGGGGTGTAGGTATATGCGTCAATTTTATTAAACACTAAAATGGTAGGCTTATCTGATTTGTCAATCTCAGCAAGTGTTTCATTTACTACGTGAAAATGATCTTCAAAATTAGGGTGAGCAATGTCGAGGACATGGATGAGTACATCGGACTCTCGCACTTCATCTAAGGTAGATTTAAAAGATTCGACCAACTGATGCGGTAATTTGCGAATAAACCCAACGGTGTCAGAAAGTAAAAAAGGTAAATTTTCGATGACCACTTTTCTTACCGTAGTATCCAAAGTAGCAAAGAGTTTGTTTTCTGCAAATACTTCCGATTTACTCAACACATTCATGATGGTGCTTTTTCCAACGTTCGTGTATCCAACTAAAGCTACACGAACTAATTGACCTCTATTTCCGCGTTGAACCGCTTTTTGTTTATCGATATCTTTTAGTTTCTTTTTAAGTAAACTAATTTTTTGTTTGATGATTCGTCTATCTGTTTCAATTTGCGTCTCACCAGGCCCACGCATTCCGATACCTCCTTTCTGACGTTCGAGGTGGGTCCACATCCGGGTTAATCGTGGCAATAAATACTCATATTGGGCTAATTCAACTTGTGTTTTTGCGTGAGCTGTTCGTGCTCTTGAAGCAAAAATATCTAAGATGAGGTTGGAACGGTCTAAAATTTTTACTTTCAGAATGCGTTCAACATTACGTAATTGAGCAGGAGTGAGGTCGTCATCAAAAATGACCATGTCAATTTCTTGTTCTTCAACAAAAGCACGAACCTCTTCAATTTTCCCAGAACCCAAAAATGTTTTAGGATGTGGCACAGGAAGTTTCTGGAGAAATTTTTTGTGTGTAACAGCACCTGCTGTTTCCGCTAAAAACGCTAATTCATTAATGTAATCTTCTGCTGTTTCTTGAGTTTGATCTTGACTTATTACACCCACTAAAACCGCTTTTTCTCCCGTAATTCCTTCCGCAATTTTCCCTACTTCCATTTATTTTTTAATAACCGTATTTATGTAATTAATAACCGCTGTTGTTTCTTCATCAGACAACATTTTTTTATAGGCAGGCATGGCATTATTTTTTCCATATAAAATAGTCTGACGTAGCAAAGAATCAGTCATTTTCGTATGTTGTAATTGAATTTTTCCTCCAGCTTTTAATTGCCCTCCCATACCATGACAAGAGACACAATAACGCTGAAAGACCAATTCTCCACTTACATGACCAGTTTCAGGATCCACAGTACTTGGAGACGAACAGCCCGTGAACAAAACACAGGTAGCACCAAACAGCAACCACCTCATTAGAACCAACCCGTGCCCAATGTTGGATGAGTAAATGGCCATGGAATCCCAATAAAAATGATGATAAGCCCTAATAAATAGTAGCGCAAAATCAATTTATGTTTGATACTTGGATCTTCTTGTTTTTCTGCTTTTTTTCTGCCCAATGTGATAAGTAAAATTCCTAAAATCATTAAAAGAGGGTGTTCTACATCGAAAAAACGAAGCGATGCATTTGCCATCATACCTTCAACAAATTGAACTTTTGGAGAGGTGAAATAAAGGATTAACCCTAGCAACAATTGAATGTGTAAGAAAATCATTGCAAAAAGGTTGATCATTTTATCTTTTTTGAGGTATTGACCGGACTTCAAATTGCTAACAGCATTTACAATAGCTACCACGAGCAATAACAATACAATATATCTTAATCCTGAATGTGCGCTTACTAAAATGTTCATAATTTCTATTTTCGACCAAATTTACATATTTTTTTCGTTCGGTATTGTCTAGCTTTAAAAATCCCATCAATTATTTTAGAGTTCATCCAGTAGTTTTTTGTGAAAGGTAAATTTGACCAATATAATGAGTACATCTTTCATGTGTTTTAAATAATATGTATTTTTGAAACATGGACAAGCTGAAAAAGCATATTTTAGTAACAGGAGGAGCAGGTTATATTGGTTCTCACACCGTTGTGGCTTTAACTGAAGCTGGTTTTCAGCCAGTTATTTTGGATGATTTTCGAAATGCTCATCCCGATGTGATCGATCGGTTAGAAGAAATAACGCAAACTCAAATTTTATGTGAACGATCAAGTTGCCACGATACCGATCTACTGGAATCCATTATTGAAAAGTATAACATATGGGGAGTCATTCATTTTGCAGCGGACAAGGCGGTAGGTGAGTCCGTTGAGAATCCGTTGAAGTATTTTGATAATAATTTAGGAGGACTTATTTCATTATTGAAAGCCATGAAAAGTAAAGGTGTACACCGACTTGTTTTTTCTTCTTCTTGTACCGTGTATGGTCTGCCTAAAACGATTCCAGTTACAGAAAATGAGGAGGTTTCGTATAACTCTCCTTATGGGTTTACTAAACTCATTAATGAACAAATGTTAGAACAATTTGTCCAAGCGGAGGAACAATTTAAAACGGTTTTATTGCGTTACTTTAATCCTGTTGGAGCACATGCCTCAGGATTGATTGGTGAAGAACCAAGAGGTGTTCCGACTAATTTATTACCCTTTATTACGCAAACGGCAGCAGGAATTAGAAAAGAACTCGTTGTGCATGGCGACGATTATGAAACCTCAGACGGGACCTGTATTCGCGATTATATTCACGTGGTAGATTTAGCCGAAGCCCACGTGAAAGCTTTAGAATTTATTGACAGTGATAAAAGTGCTTCGTTGGAAGTGATTAATATTGGCACCGGAAATGGAACGAGTGTAAAAGAGATGATAGACACTTTTGTTTCTACTTGTGACACTTCTTTAAATTGGAGGATTGGACCACGAAGATCGGGAGATGTTCCTGCCATCTATGCAGACGCTGCGTTGGCAAAAGAAAAATTAAATTGGGAAGCGAAATTAACAGTGAAAGATGCCTTGCGATCTGCTTGGAATTACCAACAAAAACGAGTACAGAAAACAAGTGAATTATGATGAGAATTTTAATCGTTTTTGCCTTTCTTTTTGGTTTTTTGAATGAGAATTTTTCTCAATATTTAGAGAAAGAAGCTGATGTAATTTCTAGGTTTCGACCAGGTGCTGGTTGGTATTATAGTGGTAATAAACCGTATGAAAAAGGAAAACTTCGGAAATATGATCGTTTGATTTTGGATGTGGTATACAATGATTGGTTCGGGGACCGAGAGGCTTTTTCTAGTCCTTGGAATTCCTTGGGTTTTAATATTGCGATTTTTTCACAACGGGTAATTACACAGGCCAACACCATGAGTTTTGCTTACGGACTTTCTTTCTCTCATTATAATAATAGTTCCTCTTTTGACTTAGAGAAAAACACGAATCAGGGCACAACAACCATTTCTAATACGGTATTCGGTTCGGATGTAATCAGTAATAAATTTACGGCCAATTACTTGGAAATACCATTAGAGCTCCGTTTTAGAACGAAAGGGTATAAGCACTTTAAATGGATGATTGGAGGGAAAATCGGTTATCAAATGAATGCGTTTACCAAATTGCGTTTTGAAGAGGAGGGAGTAAAATACATGACCAAAAACTACAATTTTCCAGATAATAATAGGCTCAGATATGGTGCAACTGTCAGAATGGGAATTCGAAATGTTTCATTGTATGGCGCTTTTTTCTTTTCTGAATTATTCACAGCAGACGAAAGTGTTCGACTTACGCCTCTATCGTTGGGATTGAGTTTTTCATTTTTTTAGAAACTTTTTAAAAACATAGGATGAGCTTGTATTTCCGATTTTCTATTTTAATTTTTTCTATTGGCTTACTTGTGTCCAGTTGTTTTGAATGGGTAGAGGACATAAAAGTGAATATAGATTTTTCTGGAACGTATAAAACGACCATCAATATGAGTTCATCCAAAGTGCGTTTGTCTTCTTTTCTCGCCATGGATTCGATAAAAGGGAGGAAAGTTCCCTCAGAACAAGAAATTGAGAAAGAGTTAAATGAATTTGTAGTTGCATTAAATCAACATCCGGCGATCCAAAATGCTGCTTGTGAGCATAATTTCGACGATTATATTTTTCGCTTTTCGTTTGATTTTGATCACGTAGATCATATTTATCCAGCGATTTCTGCTGCTTTGGAAAAAGTATTAGATACTGCTTTTGTGGAACCTTCGCAATTGCCATCTTGGTTAGTAAATAAGTATGAAATCGAAAGAAAGTTTCCTAAAATTACTGCTAAAACCTTGAAAAAATGGCAACAACATGAAGACGTAGAAGATTTAAAAAATGCGAAATACACCATGATTATGCGACTTCCTTATTCCATAAAAAAAACAATGCCTTCCAACAGTAGGATTTCTAAAAATCAGCAATCCATGCTTTACACTGTAAGTCCGTACAGTGTATTGTTTACCCCTTCTTTACTTTCTGTTCAGGCCGGCGCACGTTAATTTCGTTGGAAATGCTTCAGGACATCTTGCACTGGAATTTCTAAAAAATGAGTACCTGTTTTCTCTTTTTTATAAATGGCATCATCTGTGAGTACGACCGTTTCACCTCCTACAGGTTGCCATCGACCAGGATGCATGGGGCGTTGATTCGGATACAAGCCGATGCAACGCTTGCCAAGCGCACTAGCAATGTGCAAAGGACCAGTGCTACAAGCAACCACTGTATGCACCATAGACAAGAAAAATATAAATTCTTGCAATTTCATTTTCCCTGTTAAGTCAATAATCTGCTCGTTTCGTGGAATTTTCCCTCTGAATGAGGCTCCTTCAGATTCAGTTCCAGTCAAGCATACATAGTAACCTAGTCTCACCAACGATTTTGCGAGTTCCATAAAGTTGTCAATATGCCATTCTAAAGCAGAGCCTTTGGATTTAGGATGAAGTACTACTACTTTGCTAAAATCTAATGGAGGTAACTTTTGGATAAGCGTCTCATTTTGTTTTACCGAATACTGTCTCAGTAAAAATGAAACCTCCTCTAAACTGGGTAATGTATCAACTCCATAAGGTTTTAGAAGATGAAAATTGAGTTGAGACTCGTGTTCATCGGCATTTTTTCGTGTGAAATTGGGGCGAATATTACAAGTCAGTAAATGGTAAGAACGATGACTTGTGCCAATTCGATAAGGTACTTTTGCTTTTTTCACCACTTTTGCAATTTCCTTGTCTGGGAAAACATGGATAAATACATCTGGTTTCCATTGCTTAATCACTTCGGATCGCGCAGCACTGGGTAAATTTTCTATTTCATCCCAAGAAGCAAATTGATCCACGGAAGCATAATTGGCAACCACTGGACGCGTATAGTCTCTTCCTAGAAAAATAATGTTGGACAAGGGGTATTGTTGTTTAATCCATCCGCACATTGGAAGCGTTAAGATTACATCACCAATACTGTCCGTTCTACTAATAACGACAGTCTTATTATTTAAGTTTACTTTTTTGCTCACGATTTAATCTTCTTAGTTCTTTGTATTTAAATATATTAGATTGTGCAGAAATCCATGCGATGTTGAATCCCATTTTACCATCTAAAAAGCCAAGTTTAATAAAAAACATGGTAATGAAACGTCCTAAAGCACTCAAATAAGGTTTGAATAGTGATGCTTTTTTCCCTTGTTGCGCTAATTTTTGTGCGGTTAACGCTGAATATTTGTCCGCGCGTTGTCGATGATCGTTTTCATCGTTGTAACTGTAATGGAGTAAATGTCCTTGTAGTTTTTTGGATGAAAAAGTCTTTTGTGCAATTAGTGCTTCATGTACTACTTGATCGTCCCATTCATAATAAGCATTGGGAAAAAGACGTAATTTCCAATCGGGATACCAACCGCTGTGTTTTATCCATTTGCCACAGTAATTGGTGAAACGATTTACCTCATATATACCATTGAGCCCTTCTCTTTTTAGGTTGAGGATTGTTTTTTGTAGTTCTTCATCAGGAGCTTCGTCTGCATCTACGGAGAGAATATATGTGTATTTCGCCTGTTGGTTTCCAAAATTTTTAGTCGCCCCATATCCTCTCCAATCGATTTGAAAAAAACGGATGCCTTTTGTTTGACAGATTTTAGCTGTTTTGTCTGTGGAATGAGAATCAACGACAATTACTTCATCTACGATGGGTAACAATGCATCGATGCAACGACCAATATTTTGTTCTTCGTTTTTGGTGATGATCACTGCTGAAATCCCCTCTTTCATTTCGTATGAATTTGTACTTATCTAAATACAAAACAAATCAATTTATTGCAATTGAAGGCGAAAGTGTTGTTATTTTTAAAAGCAATGAACTAAAAGAATTAGAGATGTGATACACTGAGTTTACCGAAGTGAAGTTAATAAAGCGGCCTAAAATGATAAAAATCATAAAATTGAAATAAAAATGAAGACCTAGCCTTGTTTAGATTATTATTTTCACTATCTTAGTATTGTTGGTGACTAGTTAAGAGCGTCACCTTATTTATTCACTTATTAAAATTTAAGGCTTTGGAAATAAAAATCAACACAGACAATAATGTCGAAGGAAAGCAATCTTTGAAGACATACATGCAGGATTTAATTACAAGTGATTTAGGTCGTTTTGATAGTTATGTAACACGTATGGAAGTGCATTTATCGGATGAAAATGGAAATAAAAAAGGTCCAAAAGATAAAAAATGTGTCATTGAGTGTAGAATGAAAGGAGCTGATCCGATAGCAGTAACTAGTCAAGAAGATAATATTCATAAAGCGGTAGATGCGGCCATTGATAAAATGAAAGCAAAGTTAACCACACGTATTGGTAGACTTAGAACGCATTAACTTGTTTTTAGTGTAAAAAAAGAAAGGACTACTCTAATTTTAGGTAGTCTTTTTTTGATACTCATTTATGCACTATTTCTATTTTAAAACACTTTGTTGAAAGTGTGTAAATATACCGAGAGGATTAATTTACTTCATATAAAAAGAGGCTGCTTTAAAAAAACAGCCCCTTTCTATCCTTAAACCACCATTATGAAAACTAGCCTCGTTGCATAAACTCACTGAACTTTTGTTGAAGTTCTTCATCGGATTGCAACATGGCAAAGACTTGTTGATATTTCTCAAGGGTAAACCCTTCTTTTTCAATTATTTTAGTAACCGTGCCTTGAAAATCTGTTTGAGCTTGCTCAATCGCTTCCATGGCATTTTCGTGCTTCTTTAATTCTTCTTCACTTGCATTAACTTCTTTCTCAGGAGTCATAGATGCTTCGTAAATCTCGTTAAAGCGCTCAATTTCTAATCCATTTTCTTGGACAATGTCCATCATACCAGCTTGGAGATTCTCATTTTCTTGTTGAACTTGTTTGTAAATAGTTACAAATGTTTTTAAATCATTATCTGA